>NZ_MU158682.1:55640-99029 GCF_015711935.1 Candidatus Solincola tengchongensis | reverse complement strand
GTTCGACGTGGCCGAGCTCTACCTCCCGGCCTCCACCTGCGGGGTGAAGTGGATGGACTCCCTGTGGTTCTGCGACCACGGCGAGGCCCCCAAGCTGGTGCGCAAGGGCACCTTCCACATGGACGGGAAGCTGCCCATCAACCCCTCCGGAGGGGTCATCTCCACCAACCCCATCGGGGCCACGGCCCTCATCCGCATAGGTGAGGCCGCCTGGCAGGTGATGGGCAAGGCGGGGGCGCGCCAGGTGGAGAACGTGAAGCTGGCCCTGGCCACCGGTTTCGGCGGCTGCAGCTGGTCGGACGTGATGATCCTGGGCGCGGAGCTCCCCTGAGGAGGAGGTGAGAGGGATGAAGCCCATGGGAATCTACGAGGACAAGCGCAAGCGCACGCACACCCCGGAGGGTTACGAGCTCCTGACCCACGAGTCGGGGCACATCGAGTACGACTTCAACTGGCACCTGGGTTATTACTGGAGCAAGTTCCTGGCCGGCCTCAAGGAGAAGAAGTTCCTGGCCACCAAGTGCAGCCAGTGCGGCACGGTGTACATGCTCCCCCGTATGGTCTGCGGCCGCTGTTTCCTGGACATGAACGAGTGGGTGGAGGTGGGCCCGGAGGGAGTCCTGGAAGGGTTCACCATCGTGCGCTTCCCCTACATCGACCCCAACACCGGGGGCATGATGAAGGTCCCCTTCACCTCCATCTGGGTGACCCTGGACGGGGCCAACACGCGCATGATGCATTACTGCAACGTGACCGACGAGAAGGAGCTCGAGGTGGGGATGCGCATGCGCGCCGTGTGGGCCGAGGAGCGCACCGGGTCCATCCATGACGTGGCCTACTTCGAGGTGATCCGGGACTGAGAAGACCTGAAGGATAAAAGCGGCCTCGAAAGCCGTCGCCATCTGAGGCGTTCGGGGCCTGACGACAAACGGGGCGGACTCCCGAAGTCCGCCCCGTCCTCGTGCGCCCGCGAGAATACGTCGTTTCCCTCATCCCCGCCCGCCGCTACAGCTTCCACCGGTAGGAAAGCCTTTCCGCCAGGTGGCCGATCTTTTCTGAGGCGCCGGGGCCTATGACCTTTCCGTGTCCCGGGTAGGCGTATTCCAGGTCCAGCTGCGCCAAGCGGCGCATGGATTCAACGATGGCCCGGCGGTCGTAGCTGAAGGAGAGAAAGGGCGGCCCGGGCCGGTTGAGGATGTTGGAGACCATGTCCCCGATGAAGGCCAGCCTTTTCTCCCGGTGGAAGTAGGCAACGCCGCCCTCGGTATGCCCTGGGAGCTCAAGGATCTCCAACCCCAATTCATCCAGGACCATGCCCTCATGCAGGGGGAGGTCCACCTCGCAGGACTCGAAATGCTGATATTTCTCGAGCAGGGAGGCAGGCAGCCTCCGCAGCAGCCGCCCCGCCGGGCTTATGTTCCCCGGCCCGGCGGGAGGCCTCCTTCCGGCTATGACCTCCGCGTCCCTCTCCCCGGCCGCCACCCGAGCGCCGGACAATCGCTTCAATTCGGCGAGGTTTCCAGTGTGGTCGTAATGATAGTGGGTGACGAGGATATACCGGAGCTCCTCCGGCCTCATCCGACTCCTGGAAATCGCTTCCATCAATCTCTTCCCGGCCCGCGGGGTATTGGTGTCCACAAGATAAGGCGCATCGCCCTTGACCAGGTAGCAGTTGGCGGTCGGCGTTCCCACGGTCACGATCTCCATGTCCTCCATCCTGCCTCCTTTCCCTCACTGCTTTTTTCCGGCCGGGCCCTTTCCTTGGCCGGCGACCGCTCCCCTGCGGATGACCCGATCCGGTGAAGCGGCCGGTTCTAGGGCGGACCTGCAGCTCTCCCGCGTAATCTTCCCTTTACCGCGAGGTTCGCGACCCGCGGCGAGGGCTTGGGGGTCCGCGATCGCCGGCGTGTCCGTTTGACGTTCTCGGGCCGCATAAGATTCTATCCCCTTCGCCGGGGGAAGAAACGTTCACGCCCGGGCCCCCGAATCCCCGGACCATCAAACGTCAAGAGCCCAAAAGGGGCGCGGCGGCCCGTGCCGGTCATTAGTTGCGGAGTGCCTACGGGCGGACGGTCCGATCCCGGATATCGCTCTCTACCCCGTACAACATGCGGATAGGGTTTCTTGTGCCGCTTCTTGACCCTCGCCGTACCAGGCAGAAGACCATTTACGCCTTCCGAAACACCCATGATTTACCTTCTTTTCATAGCGCCCAGGAACCGGGGCGCCGACCGCGGCCGCTTCCCGGCTCGAGAGGTATACGACATGTGGCCGAGCACGCTTACGCATGAATCACCGATGTCGGGAGGGAATCAGGTCGATGCCGAGGTGGAAATGGGAGGCGAAGGACACGATTCAAAGAATCCTTAATCCCTCAAGCGCGAAGCCCGCAAAAGGCCGGCGCAGCACGTGGCTGTCCCGGCCATGTTCCCGAGGGATATAATCTCCCTGACGGGAAGGGCAGTGACCCCCAGCTGGAGGGATGGTCGGACCTCCTTCCCGGCTTTTGGTCCACCTTCACCATGGAGGAGGACACGAAGGCGACCGGAGGCACAAGGGAAGGAGCTGTTTCTGCGGACAAAGGAGGGGCCTTGGAGATAGAAAAGGTCTTCGTTCTCGGCGCGGGCTTCATGGGAAACGGCATCGCCCAAGTTGCCGCCCTCTCCGGCTACCGGGTGACCATGTGCGACGTGAGCGAGGAGCGCCTGGAGGCCGGCTTGGAGGCCATAAGGTCCTCTCTGGGCAAGCTCGTCTCCAAGGAGAGGATAACCGCCGAACAAGGGGACGCCGCCCTGGCGAACCTCGCCACCACCGTGGACATGGAGGAGGCCCGTGAAGCGGACCTGGTGGTGGAGGCGGTGCCCGAGGACCCCAGGCTCAAGAAGCGGGTGTTCGCGGAATTGGACCGCATATGCCCTCCGCACGCCATCCTGGCCAGCAACACCTCGGCCATCCCCATCTCCTCACTGGCCTCCGCCACCTCCCGGCCGGAAAGGGTCGTTGGCGTGCACTTCTTCGGGCCCGTACCCCTGCTCCGCCTGGTGGAGATAATCCGAGGGGTTCAGACCTCCGGGGAAACCATGCGCATCGCCGACGAATGGGCGCGCAGCCTGGGCAAGGAGACGGTGCTCGTCCTGAGGGACCACGCCGGTTTCGTGGCCAACCGGGTGAACATCCCCACCAACATCGAGGCCGTGCGCGTGATAGAGGAAGGCCTGGCCACGCCCGAGGAGATAGACCGCGCCACGGGAGGGTATGAGGCCGGGGTGGGCCCCATGCAGATAATCGACAACGCCGGGCTGGACGTGGGTTACCGCGCCGCCCTGGCCATCTACGAGGATACTCGAGACGCCAAGTTCCTCCCCCCTCCCCTGCTGCGCCGCATGGTGGCGGCGGGGCTTTTGGGCCGCAAGTCCGGACGCGGCTTCTACGATTATTCCACCGGCAAGCGCGAGAGCTATTTCCCGCCCGTTCATTCCGGAGAGACCGGGGAGGAGCACGAGGCTCGGATGCGGAGCGTTCTGAACCGCCTTCTTCTCCCAGCCATCCTGGAAGCGGTCGCCCTGGTGGAGGCGGGCGTGGCCTCCCCGGAGGACGTGGACCGCGCCTCCCGGCTGGGTTTCAACCTCCCTTTGGGGCAACTGGAGATGGCCGACGCCATGGGCCTGGACACGGTCATGGAGACGGCCCTCACCATACACGGCGAAACGGGCGACCCCAAGTTCCTCCCCCCTCCCCTGCTGCGCCGCATGGTGGCGGCGGGGCTTTTGGGCCGCAAGTCCGGGCGCGGCTTCCACTCCTACGAGGATTGAGCGGGACCCCCGCCGACGAAGTCCGCCGGGAGAACCACAGAGCATCGGCGGATCGTGGCCATGGGTTCTGAGGCCGCGCCGCAGGTCATCCTGTGCGCACAGAGGATTCATAAGCCTACCCCGAAGGAAAGATAAAGAAAACCCTCGCCAGGCCCATGCATGATCGCCGTTATCCGAAACTGCATCCAGATCCATAGAGGCGCCGGCAAGGATAAGAGCCACCCCTAGAAACCGCGTTTTCCTCCCCGTTCGTAGCCCACCTCCATAGCCAGCACTTCCCTGCCTCGAGGTTCCCGCGACCGCCTTTCACCGCCTGGCCTTTCCCCCTCTCCACACGGTCGTTCCCACCGCGGCTCGTCAGCCTAATACGCCCCTGCTTTGCCCTGTCTTGATGTCGCTTCATCCCGGCGGATCGGCGTCCGGCGGCCCGACTCCCGTTCGGAGAAGCAGATGGTCGCCGAGACGCCACCCTCGAGCGACGCGTCCATATTTTGGTTTGGGCAACAGTGTGGCGGACGGTTCCGGCAAGTGATATCCATAAATTACCATCTGAAGGTAACGTCGCGATATGCGGTCGATACAGGAGATAGCCCGGACGTTCCATTGCATATGGGCGTTTAAGGCTTGAAAAAGATCGACATGACAAGCCATCGCTCCAAATGGGCAAGGTATACCGGAAAAGGGGCTATTGCCTGCTCAGGTTTGACTTCCGGCATTACCCGCATATATCTTATTAAGTGAGATTGTCGGCAAAAAATGGCTGTTTTTCGTTTGGCGGCATGCTTGCCTTCAACCGAAGCATCCGGGTAACAGGACGGTGTGGGTTGACCTGTTTCGCCGGCTGCAGGTGCGCGCTTTTATCGATGATGTCCACTGCGCCGAACGGCAAGTGGATTCCGTCTTTAAATGCAGGGGCTTCCGAGAACATGATAGGTCTTCCGTGTCGGAGATCGAACGCCCCCGGCGCCAAAGGATGACCCCAGGAAAGGATCAAGGCATCGACGTAGGAGGGAGTGAGAGGTATGGAGAAGGTCTGGCTGAAACACTACGATTACTTCGTCCCGGAGAGCATACGCTACCCACGCGTGCCCCTTTACCAGTTGCTGGAGATGACCTGCGTGAAGTACGACGAGAACGTGGCCACCATATTCTTCGACCAGAAGCTGACCTACGGTGAACTGCGCGACCAGGTACGCCGGCTGGCAACCGCCCTGCGGGGCATGGGGGTGCAAAAGGGGGACCGGGTGGCCATCATGCTACCCAACTCTCCCCAGTTCATCATCTCCTATTACGCCGTCCTCGAGGCCGGCGCCACGGTGGTGAACATAAGCCCCTTACACGTGGAGCGGGAGCTGGAATACGAGTTCAACGACTCCGGCTCGGAGACCCTCATCTATCTCGACCTCTTCGATTCCCGCATCCAGGCGGTCAGGGACAAGACCCCGCTGAAGCGCCTCATCGCCTCCAGCATCACCGACTACATGGAGACCCCGGCGCCGCCCAACGTGGAGAAGGGGCCCGGCGTCTACTACCTGAAAGAGGTGATCGCCGAGTCGGAACCGGAGGTACCCGAGGTGGAGATCGACCCCGAGGAGGACCTGGCCGCCCTGCAGTACACGGGCGGAACCACAGGCCTTCCCAAGGGGGTCATGCTCACCCACTTCAACCTGGTGGCCAACGCCACCCAGTGCGTCTTCTGGGCCAAGGAGTTCACCGAGCGGGGCAAGGACGTATACCTCGACGTCATCCCTTTCTTCCACTCCTACGGCCAGACGGTGGGCATGAACACGGCCATAGCCAACGCGGCCACCATGGTCCTCATCCCCCAATTCGAGATCAACATGATGCTCCAGGTCATCCAGAAGTACAAGCCGAACTTCTTCCCCGGTGTGCCCACCCTGTATGTGGCCATCCTTAACCATCCCGACGCCCTCTCCTACGGGGTGGACAAGATAAGGCTGTGCAACTCCGGATCGGCACCTATCCCCGTGGAGGTCATCCGCAAGTTCAGCCGCATCTCCGGGGGCATCTTCGCCGAGGGCTACGGGCTCTCCGAGGCCTCCCCGGTGACTCACTCCAACCCCGTCTTCGGGATGAAGAAGGTGGGCTCCATAGGCATCCCCTTCCCGGACACCGAGGCCAAGATCGTGGACGTGGAGACGGGCAAGACGGAGCTCGGCTTCAACGAGCCCGGAGAGCTCATCATCCGCGGGCCCCAGGTCATGAAAGGTTACTGGAACAAACCGGAGGAGACCGCGGAGACCCTGCGCGACGGCTGGCTCTACACCGGGGACATCGCCACCATGGACGAGGACGGGTATTTCTACATCGTGGACCGCAAGAAGGACATGATCATCGCCGGCGGCTTCAACATCTACCCCCGCGAGGTGGACGAGGTCCTCTACGAGCACCCCAAGGTGCAGGAGGCGGTGACCGTGGGGGTGCCCGACGAGTACCGGGGAGAGACGGTGAAGGCTTTCATCGTGCTCAAGGAGGGGTGCGAGTGCACCGAGGAGGAGATAATCTCCTTCTGCCGGGAGCGGCTGGCGGCCTACAAGGTCCCCCGCCTGGTGGAGTTCCGTCCCGAGCTGCCCAAGACCATGGTGGGCAAGATATTGCGGCGCGCCCTGCGCGAGGAGGAGATCGCCAAGCGCAAGGAGCAGGAAGGGAAGAAGGAGGGCTGAGGCGAGTACCGCTCTTCTGTCGATTCGATTTAAGCTTAACCCCTGGTGACTCTCCTGCCCGTCCCGTCGGACGGGCAGGCTGTTTCACCGGGCGGGACGATCCGGATACGTACCACCAAGGGAAAGCGCTCCCTTCAAAGCCCTCCCAGCGGCGCTTATCGAATGGGGCCATCGCCGCCCGGCCTCCGAGAGGTCACCTCTGAAGGACCGAGAAAGGCCGCCCTTTCCATCGCCGGCTGAGTGGACTAGGCGCGGTTCCGAGCCATCGAGGGGAAGCCGCCGGGTCGCCGCACGGGGCCCAGAGCCCTCCCCGGGCCCTCATTCACACGTCCCGCCGGACGTAGACCCGGAACATCCGCTCGCCTCCCAGCTTGTAGCACTGGGTGCAGCCCTCGAGGTTTTCCTCCCCCAGCTCCTCTAAGAGACACTGAAAACCGAGTTCCCCGTATTCCTCCAGGACCCTTTTCAGGTGCTCCCCGCCGGAGATCACCGCCTCCCTCCATCCCTCATCGGGTGATGGAGGTGGGCCCTCCAGGAGCCGGCAGTGGGGAGGAAAATTCACCCGTTTCACCTCTCTCCCTCTCCCATGCCTATCATCCCCGTTTCTCCCGCCGGTCTCCCCTCACCCCCTTTATTTTAAGCCCTGTACGTGAACCGCTCGTCTCTATGCTTTCTTGGCTTGCTTCCACTGCCCCCGACCAGGCCAGGCCCAATCCCTCCCATCTCCATCCTCCCCCTCCACCTCCAATAACCCCTTCTCCGAGGAGGAAGGCGATTTTCTCCCCGCGGACCGGGAAGTCGGAAGAGGATGAGGAGATCTCGTGCCGTATCAGCTGTGCCAGGGCCCATTGGCCGCCATGCACAAGATGGCCCTCTCCATCGAGGTGGTTTGCTTCCTCTGCTCGAACAGCCTCCAGGCGCCTTGTCCGTCTTTATTCCACGCCACGGATGATCAAAGGCGCATTCCCCTCCTCGGGCGCCGAATGGACGGACTTCAGGGACATCACTTCCTGTTCCGGGACCCTCCGGCGATTAAGGCCTCCTCTTGGGCCGGCCTGCCGCTTCGCAGCTTCTAACCCGCTTTCCCGGCCACCACCGAAAGAACGGCTCCACCTTTCCGCTCAAAGGGTGATTGCACTCCAAGAACTCCGCGAGTAGCCTTTTTTTTCATCACCGCACCGTTGTCCGCGCTTTCTTCCGCGCGGGGCATGCGCCCTGTTTTTCCCAAATAGGACGCGTTCATGCTCCGCGGAGCCGTGCCGTAAAGACAGTCCCGGACATCTTCTCTACGAATGCGAGGAGGCACAGGACGGCAAACCTCTCGCATGTCCGGGGCCAGTGCGCAGAAGATAAGACATCGGCGATTTAGGATAATATGTTTCCAGAATGTGCGTCTTTGGCAAAAGGGTTCCGTGCGGCTTTCACGCCCGATGAAACGAGAACGTTCAGGAAGCGAGGCCGATCTTGAAAGGGCTGGATAACCTGGCGAGGAGGTTCCTCTATTATCCCGACCGGCTCCCTCGGGACCTACCGCCCCCTTCTTGGGCGGGAAACGCGGAAGAGGTATGGATGCAATGCGCGGACGGGGTGCGCATCCACGGCCTGTGGTGGGATGAGCCGGCGGGAGCACCGGTGATCCTCTTCCTTCACGGCAACGCCCAGGAGGTCTACAGCTGGTCACTGGTCCGGATGGAACTGGAGCCGCTCGGATACCGCACCCTGCTCATCGATTATCACGGATACGGGAAGAGCGAGGGGGAGCCCAACGAAAAAGGCCTTTACCTGGACGGAGAGGCTGCACTGGAGTGGCTGCAGGGAAAGGGCGTCGCGGAGGGCGATGTCGTCGTCTTCGGCAAATCCCTGGGCGGGGCGGTGGCCTGCGAGATAGCCCGGGACAGGCCCCTGCGGGCCCTGATACTGGAATCCACCTTCACCTCACTGGCCTCCGTGGCCCGGAAACTCTTCCCCTTCCTCACCCGCGGCGTCCCCCTGGGCGAGAGGTACGCGAGCCTGGAGAAGATCGGCCGGGCTCGCTGTCCGGTGTTGGTCATCCACGGCGACCGGGACGAGCTCATCCCCGTGGAGGAAGGGCTGGAGCTCTATGCGGCGGCACCGGAACCCAAAGAGCTCTACCTGGTGTCCGGCGCCGGGCACAACGACGTGTCCCTGGTGGCGGGGGAGGAATACACGCGACGCATAGGAGCCTTCCTGGTAGCCCACACGGGATACTGACCCCGTTAAGGCATGATCGGATGAAGCATGCCGGTTGTTACTGAACCACCGTCCAGGATCAGAGGAATTCCTCTCCTTAAAGCGATGCGGAACGACCGCTTGGGCAATCGGCGGAGCGACGTGGTAACCTCTATCCATGTGGTGGAAAGCCTTACTGACCGCCTTCGGCCTGCTCTTCGTCGCCGAGCTGGGCGACAAGACCCAACTGGCCGTCATCGCCCTGGCCGGGCGCTACGAGTGGAAGGTGGTCCTCGCCGGGGCCTCTGCGGCCTTCACCCTCCTCAACGCCCTGGCGGTGACCGTGGGAACGGCGCTGTACGAATTCCTGCCGGAAAAGGTGGTGAGATACGGCGTGGCCGGGCTTTTCCTCCTCTTCGGCGTCCTAACCCTTCTGCGCAGGGATGAGGAGGAGGAGGGGAGGAAAGCCGAAGGGCACAAACCCTTTCTCTCCGTCTTTTTGATCATTGCCCTCATGGAGCTGGGGGACAAGACCCAGCTCTCCCTCCTGGCGCTGGCCGCCAGATACTCCTACCCGGTCTTCGTGTTCCTGGGAGGCACGCTGGCACTATGCCTCACGTCGCTCGTCGGGGCCCTTGTGGGAACCAGCCTCTCCCGCCTCGTCTCTCCTCCGTGGATGCGACGCATCTCCGGGATCGTCTTCCTGGCCTTCGGTGCCGCAAGCCTCTTCTGGTAGAAGCGGATGATGCCTGCAAGTCCGGACAACCGGACACGCAGAACAGCTAAGCGGTCGCTTAAGCGATTCTTACCGGGGCCCTGATGAGGAGTAAAGCGGCAATCGCCTACGCGCCGTACACACGCAATCCGCCCTAGAATTTTCCCGTACCCGACGATGAGCAAGGCCGTATCGGCGAAGAGGGATGCGGCATACCGCAGACGGCTGCAGGGGCGCATAAAGTTGAGTCACGGGTATTTCGGGAACGGAACAAACCCGATCATCCACAATGCATACAATACTACTACGACCTCTCGAGTATCCCCTTATCACCCTAGTCGGTTGCGCTCAGGAGCTCACGGGCCTTCACCGCGGCCTCGAAGGCGTTGGGGGCGTAACCGGAAGCGCCTATGCGCTCGGCGAACTCCCGGGTCACCGGAGCTCCCCCGACCATGATCACCGCCGAGGGGTCCTCGGCGCGCACCGCCTCTATGACCTCGGGCATGCGCTGCATGGTGGAGCTCAGTAGCGCGGAGAGGCCCAGGATGTCCGGTCGGTGCTCCCGGTAGGCCTCCACGAAACGCTCCGTGCGCACGTCCTCCCCGATGTCCACCACCTGGAAGCCGGCGCCTTCCAGGCACATCCTCACCAGGTTTTTACCTATGGAATGGATGTCCCCGTGTACCGTCCCCAGGACCACCAGGCCCCTCCCCCTCTCCTCCCCGGCGAGGAAGGGCTTCAAGGCCTCCATCCCCTTCTCCATGGCCATGGCGGCCACTATGAGCTCGGGTATGAAGGCCTCGTTGCGTGAGAACCTCTCCCCTATCTCCTCCATGGCCGGCATCATGGCCTCCTCGAGCACGGTCCGGGGGAGGAGGCCGGTGTGCAGAGCCTCGCCCACCAGCCTGACGGTCTCCTCCTCGTCCCCGAGCATGACCGCCCGCTTCAGCATCTCCAGGAGCTCGTTCATCTCGCCTCCTCATCCCTCCACGGAAATGGGATAGGTCCCGTATTTCCTCGCCGCCCTGACCAGGGCCAGGTAATTCTCCGGTTTGCAGCCGGGGTGGATGGAGTTGGAAGAGCTGATGACGTAACCCCCGCCGGGAGCGGCCACCCTGATGGTCTCCCGCACCGTCTCCTCCACCTCCTCCTCACTTCCGAACGGGAGGAGGTAGGTGCAGTCGATGTTCCCCAGGATGCAGAGGCGGCCCCCGTAGCGGGTTTTTACCTCGCCGATGTCCATGCACTGGGGCTGGACGGGGTGGAATCCGTCGAATCCCGCCTCCACTATCCCCTCCATGATGGGCCACATGTTGCCGTCGGAATGCTTGACGATGAGCATGCCGCGCCGGTGTGCCTGCTCGGTTATCTCCCGGTGATAGGGGAAGACGAAATCCTCGTACTGCGCGGGGGACATGAGGGTGCTCTGGGAGAAGGCCAGGTCCCCGTCCAGGGCGATGACGTCGGCCCCCAGGTCCGCGGCCATGTCCACCACCTCCAGGATGTAATCGGTGACCAAGCGGGCCAGGTCCCTGACGAAACCCGGGTTCTTGACGTAGTAGTAGAGCAATTTCTCCATGCTCCCCAGGAGGCTCCAGCTCTCGCGGAAGGGGCCGGGCTGCACCAGCACATGGGCATAGCCCTCGCCCAGTGCTCCTCTCGCGGCCATGAGCATGAGGAAATCGGTCTGCTGGGGATGGTAGGGTCTCACGGCCCTGAGATCGGAGGGGTCGGAGACGGGGCCGCCCACCGCCGTGGCCTCCCCCTCTTCGCTTATGCGCAGTATCCTTCCCCACCCGTCCCTGACGTGCTCCTCGTCCACCGGCTCCGTGCCCAGTAGGGCTATGGAGGTTATCCCGTCCAGCTCCAGTTCCCGTATCACGGTGAAAAGGGTGTTGAGGAGCTTGACCTTCTCCTCCATGCTCATCCGCTGCACCAGTTTCATGGGCGGAAGGTCATCGGTGAAGAAGGCTCCGAGCCTGATTATGGATTCCTCGTTGAAGGCCATCTCCCATACCGGAACGCGGTCAGGCTCCTCCCGCCTGAGGGCGGTGAGCATCCTCTCCCTCCCGGTCATCTCCCATCCCTCCCTCCTCGATGGATCCGACAAGTCGCCGGCCCTCCGGCCCCCTTGTCCGGTCGGTCACGAAAAGCGGCTGTTCTGCCCGTCATGTTCTTAACCCCATCCCTTCCTCCCATGCACACAACTCTTGTCCTTCCTGCCTCCCCTGCCCACTCCTCCAGCCCCTCCTATGGCAACGGGGCTCAGGTCCCGGAAAGCCGCCGGGCCGCCTCCAGGTCCTCCGGTGTGTTGATGTTGAAGAAGGAGAGGAAGCCCGGATCGCGCGCCGCCATCTCCTCCTCGTCCACGTAGCGGACGCGCAGCTCGTCCAGGACCTCGTGGATCTTCAATCGTTCGGTTTCCAGTTTCTCCCTTATCTTTTCCCGGACATCCCGGCGGTAAACGGCGAAGAGCGGCTCGATGTAACGGCCGCGGCGCGGGACTACCGCCTCCCAGCCGGGCGCCCAGGACAGGAGGAGGCGGATGAGCTCCGGGTTCGGGTAGGGCATGTCGCAGGCCATGACGAAGACGAATTCACTGGCAGAATATTCCAGAGCGGTGTATATTCCGCCCAGCGGACCCCTCCCGGGCAGGATGTCTTTCACCACATTCACCCCGGGGCCGGCGAGGGACTCCGCGGCGTGGTTGTCTCTCTGGGTGACAACGAGGATGCGTGGAAACAAGCTTTCCAGCACGGTGATGATTCGCTCCAGGATGGGCTTTCCGCCTATTTCCAGGGAAGTCTTGTCCATGCCCAGGCGCTTGCCTCTCCCTCCCGCCAGCACGGCGGCCGTAAAATCTCCAACCTCATTACGGGCTGGCGACCGGGAGTTCATCTCTCTGCCCCTCCTCGAACCTCGCGGGACGCCGCCGCCTTCACGGGGACCATAAGCGCGGCGGCTCTCCTCTTGAGGGGATCGGGTTCATGGGAGTTACCGCGCGTTCTCCGTGCCGGTCATCCTCCCGCCACGAAGGGCAGCCCGCGTAGGTCACGCGGCAAAAAGCCACGGGGAAGCGTCTCCCGTCCGCGCCGTCGTGGGGAAAGCCTTTCATCGATCCTCTCGCCTTTCTGCACTTCTTGGGATTACCCGCTTCGCTCCGCTTCCCGCCTCGAGGAAAACCCTCTGTCCGTGGGCGGGAGATGAACGGCTTTCGGTCTCCCGTCTCCATAGGGCATAGGACACACAATCCCGGCGATCCGTCCATCCCGAGCCTCAGGGAAGAATCCTCCATCCATGGGTGTACACGTTGAACCTCTTCCCGTCGCAGAACCCCGCCACGGTGAGGCCGGCCCGCTCGGCGATGCGCAGCCCCAGCGAGGTGGGCGCCGCCACCGAGACCAGCACCGGAATCCTCACCCGCACCGCCTTTAAGGCCATCTCGAAGCTGACGCGCCCGGAGAGCATGAGAATCTTATCCTCCAGGGAGATGCCGCGCAGGGCGCACCACCCCACCACTTTGTCCAGGGCATTGTGCCTCCCCACGTCCTCGGCCACCACCAACACCTGGCCCCCTCCGTCGAAGACCCCCGCCCCGTGCGTGCCCCCGGTGGCGCGGAAGACCTCCTGTCCGGCTGTGAGCTTCCTCTCTAGCCCATAGAGCACCTGTGAGGGAATCCGCAGTTCCGAGGTCACCCACCCCTGGTGGTAGTCCTCGATGGCGGAGAGGTCTGCCCCACCGCAACCCGTGCGTACCACGTAGGTGGAGGAGAAGCGGTCCGTACCCCTGGGGCTTTCCACCTCCAATTCCACCACGTTGCCCTTGTCCAGGGCGTCTCCCCCGGGGATCTCCCCCGCCGCGGCCTCCGCCTCCAGGGACCCGCAGTGCCGGAGGAGTTTGATCCTCTTCACGTCGTCGATTATCCCCTCCGTAAGGCAGAAGCCGACGGCCAGTTCCTTGTCCATCCCGGGCAGGCGCATGAGGGCCACCAGGGGCATCCCGTTGACCACGATCTCCAGGGGAAGCTCCACCACCACCCGGTCGTCGGCTTCCTCCTTCCCGGAGGGGAAAAAGCGGGTTATCCTCCAACCTATCATGCCTACATGATACGGCCTCCCCGTCGTTCTCGTAAATGAAGACGCGCATGAAGACCCGTCCTTTCCGGTGCCGGGCACGTTCACTGACATATATTTCCATAATTTTCTCGCAAGCCCACTGAAGTTTGGCACCGGTATGCGTGTTGGGCATCATCAAGAATCATCTTCACCGCCTTCACCTCGGTGATGGAATGAACCCGTTTCCCGTCGATACCGTTGGGAAATCCATCGTTCGCGGGCGGCAAAAACAAACCCAAAGAATGCCGGGGTTTTCTCCGATCCGGCCACCACAGCAGGAAGCGAAGTCTGCGGGCCTGCGCACAGGAGCTCCGGAGGCCGGACCGTGGGACCCTCCAACCACCTTAATATCGCTTCTATATGGTCCCGCTTCTATATGCTCCTCACATCCAGGTGGTCTCCGACCCGCGTGCCCGTCCTCTCCAGGGTGCCCGCGGGCAGCTCGAGGACGGCGCGGGAACGCAGGACGAAGGGGCTCAGCCTTCCGGGGCGCAGGCGCTCCACCAGGCGGACAGCCTTCAGGGCCTCGTCGATGAAGACCACGTCGATGGGAAAGCGCATCCCGAAGGTGTGGACCTGGCGGCAAGGGACGATGAGCAGCCCCCCACCCTCGGGAAGTCGGTCCATCCCCAGAAGCCCGCGGCGGCGCGAAGCGGGGGTCTCTGCCACCTCCGCTTCCTCCGCCAGCACCGTATCCCGGTGAAGGTTCACAATCCTCACCCGCCGCATGGATAAAGCATACACCGCACCCCGTCCCCTCGCACCGTGCACCGCATACCGCATGGATAGCCGCGGCGGAACTCGATCACGCATATCGGCCGCTCATGCCGGCTCCGCTTTGACACCCGGCACGGAAACATCGAGAATATTTAGGTAAAACGATCGAGGAGGGAGGATGGACGACCTTCTATCCAGGCTTCTGGAAGGAGACCGCCGCGCCGTGGCCAGGCTGATCACCCTGGTGGAGAACGGCGACCCCGCGGCCCGAGAGCCCATACGTAAGCTCCACGAATACACGGGCAGGGCGCACATCGTGGGGATCACCGGCGCCCCGGGTAGCGGCAAGAGCACCCTGGTCAACTCCCTTACCAAGGAGCTGCGGAAGAGGGGAAAGAGCGTGGGCATCATCGCCATAGACCCCACCAGCCCCTTCACCGGAGGGGCCGTGCTGGGGGACCGCGTGCGCATGCAGGACCTGGCCACCGACCCGGAGGTCTTCATCCGTTCCATGGGGACCCGCGGCTCCCTGGGTGGGGTCTCCGTGGCCACCAACGACGCGGTCAACATCCTGGACGCCTTCGGGAAGGACATGATCATCGTGGAGACGGTGGGGGCGGGTCAGGTGGAGGTGGACATCGTGCGGCTGGCCCACACCTCCGTGGTGGTCACCATGCCTGGAGGTGGGGACGAGATACAGGCCCTCAAGGCGGGGATCATGGAGATCGGGGACATCTTCGTGGTCAACAAGGCGGACCGGGAGGATGCCGGCCGCACCTATACGGAGATAACCATGATGCTGGAGATGTCCCAGCGGGATGAGGAAAGGGTGCCCCCGGTCATCCGCACCGTGGCCACCACCGGGCAGGGGGTTGACGAACTGGCCGAGGCCATCCTGGACCACTACCGCTACCTTCAGGAGAAGGGGCTGCTGGAGAAGAAGGCCAGGGAGAGGATCCTTGCCGAACTGCAGGAGATAATAAACCGCAGGGTGGAGAGGACGGTTTCCCGGGCCCTGAGCGAGGACCCAGAGATGGTGGAACTGGTCAGGAAGATGGTGGAGACCCGGGAGATCGACCCCCACTCAGGGGCCCAGATGGTCATAAGGCATCTGCTGAAAAAGTCGGAGGTCTGAGCTACGGCTTCCGCGGGCAGCACACGGGTCCGACCTCACGAGACATGAAGGCCACCCTCCCACGCCCTTCCCTCCGACGAGGGTCGATCCGCCTGCTCCCTGACGCGCCCGTCTTAAAACGCCTCCGACCTCAGCAATTCGAGGCCGCTCCGGACCCTTTCGCGGTCAGTGGAAACGGAAGAGCATGACGTCCCCGTCCTGGACCACGTAATCGCGCCCCTCCACCCTGACCGCCCCCTTCTCCCTGGCGGCGTGGAAGGAACCGTGGGCTAGGAATTCCTCCCATCCCAGCACCTCGGCGCGGATGAAACCCTTCTCCATGTCCGTGTGTACCCTACCCGCCGCCTGCGCCGCCGTGCTCCCCCGCCGGAGCGACCAGGCTCGGCATTCGCCGGACTCGGTGGTGAAAAAGGTTATCAGTCCCAGCAGCCGGTAGCAGTGCTGGACGAAAAGCTCCAGCCCCGGTCTTTCAATGCCGTAGGCCTCCAGGAACTCGCGCATCTCTCCCGGTTCCAGCTCCTCGATCTCCGCCTCCAGCTTGGCGCAGAAGGCCACCACCTCCGCTCCCTCGGACTCGGCCAGCCGCCGGACTTCTTCCAGGAGGGAGTCGCCCCCGCCCAGCCGTTCCTCGCCCAGGTTGGCCACGTAGATCACAGGCTTGGCGGTGAGCAGAAAAAGGCCGGCCAAGAGCTGGCATTCCTCGTCTTCCAGATCCTGTGCCCTTACGGGCATCCCGCGATTCAGCCCCTCCTCCACCTTGAGCAGGACCTCCAGCTCGCGCGCCTTTTCCCGGTCCCCGGTGCGGGCGGCCTTGGCGATCCGTTCCTTGCGCCGGGCCACCGTCTCGAGGTCGGCCAGGATGAGCTCGGCGTTCACCAGGGCGATGTCCGCCGCGGGATCAAGGTCGGGGCGCACGTGGGGTACGTCGGGAGCGGAGAAGCAGCGTACCGCATGGGCCACGGCATCGACCTCCCTGATGTGGGCCAGAAAACGGTTACCGAGCCCTTCGCCGCAGTGGGCTCCCTCCACGAGACCGGCGATGTCCACCACCCGAAGGTCGGCGGGGACCACGCGCGTGCACCCGGCCGCGGCGGCCAGCCTCTCCAGACGGGGATCAGGGACCGCCGTGACCCCGTAATTGGGATCCACGGTGGTGAAGGGGTATCCGGCCACTGCCGCTCCGGCCCTGGTCAGGGCGTTGAATATGGTGGACTTCCCGGAATTGGGGAGGCCGATGATCCCCACCTGCAAGGCCATGCATATCCCCCCTTTTCCGTCCATCATAACAGGACGGCCCGTGTCGCGCAGCACAGGAAACATCCTCCCCGGAAGTCAAGAACGAGGCGTGCAGAGCGGATCTCCGGAAAGGGAAAGATTCTCCGGGTTTCCTCCCGCCACCCCGGCGCGGCGGGATCCGTACAGGTCCGGGGCGCCGTGAGGTGAAGACTCTTCGCACAAGGGCGAAAAGGGCGTGAGCTGCGCGGCTCCAAGGGAAGAAAAACATGTCATGCGTGGACACCGGTCGCCCCGGCGCGGCGGGGTCGGGAAGGGGGCCGGGGGCGCGGTGAGTGAAAATCCTTCGCTCAAGGGATGCAGAGGGCGCCAGTGGCGCAGCCCCGCAGGAAAGGAACCGTCCATCCGGGTCGCACCCGCACCCTGGGGGGCGGCTCATGGAAAGGGGGCCGTACAGCCTCCGTATCCCGGCGCTCAAAGAAAGAGGATGTCCGGCCGTTACCCGCAACCCCGAAGCGGCACCCGCGCACGCCGGACGAGATGTCACGCGCCTTGGGCCCGGATGTCTTCCCCGTGAGGAAGGCATCGCCTTCCGAAAGAGGAAACATTAATAAAGGGAATCCAACTTGCGGACAACCCGGCCGCTACGCGCGGAAGGAACCCGGGCGACGAGAAAGGGGCCGGTGCCCGAAGGCGAGTGGCCCTCAATGAATGGGGGACGAAAAACGATATTATCCTTGTTATGAGAACTTCGCGCTGGTTGCCGGTTCCTCACTGGGCGGCCTTCCTGGCGGTGGGCCTCTACCCGCTTTACGCGGGTGCTCCTCAGCACTACTCGCTCTGGGCGGTGGGGCTCTCGGCCATGGGCCTCCTGGGACTCCTTTACCATTCGCTCCTGCGTCCCAAGTTCAAAACCTCCTTCAGAGGATACGGACTCCCGCTCCTGCTCGGGGACATCGCCTCCACCTGCCTGCTCATCTACGGGACCGGAGGGGTCCGCAGCCCCCTCTTCCCTTTCCTCCTGCTCTTCGTGGTGGTCCTCTCCTTCTTCGACCGGTGGGCCGTCACCCTTCTGGTGGCCGCGGCGGCAGGCGGGCTCTACACCCTGGCCTGCCTCCTCGCGGGAATGCGACCGGAAACGGAGGGAGCCGTCTTGCTGGTCGACGTCTTCGTTCTCCTCGGGGTCTCCGTGTTCATCTCCTTCGTCGCCGAGTTGGACAGGCGCGAACACGCCAGGACAAGGCGCATAGAATCCCTTTACCGTATAAGCTCCCAGCTCATGGAGAAGGTGGACCTCTCGGAGACCCTGAGCTCCCTTCTCCAATCCACCGCCGACCTTCTGGGGACCGACATGGGGTCCATCTGGCTTCTGGACCGCGGCTCGGGAAAGCTGAAGCTGCAGGATTTCATTCTCCCCCCTTCCGAGGAGGCGACGGCGGAGGAAATGGATATCGGTGAAGGCATCATCGGCAAGGTGGCCGAGGAGAGAAAGCCGCTGCTCCTGCGAAAGGGGGATTCCCGATACCCCTCCGCGGCCTGCAGCCCGGCCCTGGAGCAAGCGGAAGCGCTCCTGGCCGCCCCCATTCTCATGGGCGGGGAGCTCATGGGCGTTCTCTGCCTGGCCAGCTCCTCACCGCGGCATTTCTCCCGCGAGGATGTCCAGCTGCTGGTCACCATCTCCAACCTGGCGGCCTCGGCCATAGCCCGCTCCGAGCTCTACCAGATGGTGCTCTCCAGGAGCGAGGTGATCGTGAGCAGCATGAGCAGCGGCCTCCTGGTATGCGACGCGGCGGGGAGGCTGGTCATGGCCAACCAGGCCGCCCGCGACCTCCTGGGCCTGGAATCCATCCCGCCGGAGGCCTCCCTGAAAGACATCGTGGAGGACTCCCTGGTGGATGCCGGGCCCCTATGGGAGTATCTCCAGCCGGAGGGGAAACCGACGCCGCGGGAGGGCGGCGGCAGCTTTGAGGCCCACCTGGCCAGGGCCCCGGATCGCACGCTCTCCGTGCGTATCTCACCCATCCGGGCGGGTTACGAACCGGCCGCCGGATGGGTGATCATACTCGACGACATCACCGAGAGGGTGAAGGTGGAGGAGATTCGCGACGACCTGCTGCTCCTCATAGCCCGCCGCGTGGAGGAACAGTCCGCCCTCTACGAGCTGGGCCGTTCCCTCACCGATGACCAGGATACGGGGAACCTCCCGGGCCTGGTCCTGGAAAAGGCCGTGGAACTGGTCGGCGCGGAGATAGGCCTCCTCTCCCTCCGGGAGGAGGACGAACTCCTCCGGGTGAAAGCCGTTTACGGACTCGAGGAGAGGGTGATCGGCAGCTCCTTCCGGCCCGGGGAGTACTACGCGGGCAAGGCCGCCGCCTCCGGCGAACCCGTGCGCCTGGCCAGGGTGGAACCCCGCCACGCGGGACCCTGGGGGGAAGGATTGGAGGGGCCCCTTTCCTATCTCGCGGTCCCCATCACCTGGCGGGGAACCACTAAGGGCGTGCTGGAGGTGGCCATTCCTCCCCGGGAGCGCTCCTTCGGCGACGACGACCAGAGGCTGCTCAGCCTCTTCGCCAGCCAGGCGGCCATAGCCCTGGAGAACGCCAACCTCTACCGTATGATGGCCGAGGACCAGCGGCGCACGGAGGCCATGCTCTTCTCCATCGCCGATGGGGTTATCGCCGTGAACAACGACGCCCAGATCATCCTGGCGAACTTCGCCGCGGAACGCATCCTCAACCTCCCCCCCTTCCCCTACATCGAACAGCGCCACGTCAAGGAGGTTATACGCGTTCCCGCCCTGGCCAACCTCTTTCTTCGGAGCCTCAACTCCGGGAAGGAGATGGCCGAGGAGATCCAGGTGGAGGAACCGGAGAGGAAGGTCCTCGAGGTGGAGACCTCGTTAATCGAGGCCGAGCCGGGGAAGAGCCTGGGCATCATCGCCATCATCCGTGACGTCACCACCCTGCGGGAGCTGGAACAGGCCAAGTCCGATTTCGTCTCCACGGTCTCCCATGAACTGCGCACCCCCCTCACCTCCATCAAGGCCTACACAGCCACTCTGCGGCGCCGGGACGTGAACTTCGACGAGGAGACCCGCCAGCAATTCCTGAGGGTGATCGAGGAGGAGACCGACCGGCTCACGCGCCTCATCTCCGACCTCCTGGACATGTCGCGCATCGAGTCGGGCCGCCTGGAGCTCAAGAAGCGGGAGTTCGACATGGTCAAGCTGGCGGAGATAGTGGTGGGAAAGCTGGAATCGCAGTCCGCAAGACACACGCTGACCCTGGCCCCCGAATGCGAGAGCGCCAATGTCTACGCCGACCCGGACAAGATAGAGCAAGTACTGGTGAATTTGCTGGACAACGCCATCAAGTACTCCCCCGACGGGGGAGAGGTGAGGGTAGGCGTCAGAAAACAGCGCCATCTGGTGCAGTGCAGCGTCACCGACCCCGGGGTGGGCATACCTGCCGAACACCTGCCGCACATCTTCGAGAAGTTCCATCGCGTGGACAACCGTTCCACGCGGGAGGTCTACGGTACCGGACTGGGCCTTTACGTGAGCAAGAGCATCGTGGAGGCCCACGGTGGAAACATCTGGGTGGAAAGCGAACCGGGCAAGGGAAGCACCTTCCACTTCACGCTTCCCTTGCTGCTGGAACCCAGGCGTGGGGAACGAGAAGCGGACCCCGCCGCGGATATCGGCGTGGTGGGAGATCACGATTGAGCGAGGGGGAGCGTAATTGGAAAAGTCTGGCAATCGTGTCAGGATCCTGGTGGTGGACGACGAGAGGAACATCCTGGACATCATCCGTTTCAACCTGGAGGTGGAAGGATACGAGGTCTACACCACCCAGGAGGGCGAAGAGGCCCTGCGCATGGTACACGAGGTGAAGCCGGACCTCATCCTCTGCGACATCCTCATGCCGGAGATGGATGGCCTGGAGATATGCCGCCGCTTGAAGGCCGACGGGAGGACCAACCAGATACCGGTGGTCATGCTCTCCGCCAAGACCCAGGCCCAGGACAAGGTGGCCAGCATCGAGGCCGGTGCGGACGACTTCATAACCAAACCCTTCGACTTCTCGGACCTGGTTGCGCGCATCGCCATCAACCTCATCCGCGCCAAGCAGAAGCGCGACGTGAGCCCTCTAACCGGCATGCCCGGCAGTATCTCCATAGATGCGGAGACCAAGCGTCGCCTGGCCAGAAACCTCAAGTTCGCCGCCCTGTACGTGGACATCGACAACTTCAAGCCCTACAACGAGATATACGGTTTCCCCCAGGGGGACGCGGTGATCAGGGAATTGGCCTCCATCATCGACGAGACCGTCCGCCGCTCGGGAAACTACGACGATTTCATCGGCCACGGAGGAGGGGACGATTTCGTCATCCTCACCAGTCCGGACAAGGCCTCCCGGATCGCCGAGGAGATAATCTCCGCCTTCGAGGAAAGGGTGCCCTCCTTTTACCGGGATGAGGACCTCAAGCGCGGGTACTCCATCCTCATCGACCGGCTGGGGAGGGAGAATTACATACCCATCATGACCCTAAGTATAGGGATAGCCAGCAACCAGAGGAGGAGGATCTCCACCCACTGGGAGGTGGGCGAGATCGCCAAGGAGACCCTCAAGTACGCGAAGTCCATCCCCGGGAGCACCTACTTCATAGATCGGCGCACCAAGTGATCGTGCGCCGGGCAGAGAACGCCGTTACCGCTTCCCGCCGGAGCCGGCAAGAGGAACCGCGGCCGGATGAAGAGGGCGTTGGTTGTTAAGGCGGATGCGGGGGTTGACGAAATTCATAATGTGCCGAACCTGAAAAGGGCGACAAGTAGGAATCGCGGGAGGGGCTCATGGCCGAGGACAAGAGGTACCGTATCCTCCTCATCGAGGACGATCCGGCCATCTCCAACGTGGTGGAGTTGAACCTCCGCCTGGACAACTACGAGGTCTTCCTGGCCGCCGACGGGGAAGAGGGCCTGAAGATGGTGGAGGAGGTCCAGCCCGACCTCATCATCCTGGACGTCATGATGCCCAAGCTGGACGGCTGGCAAGTGCTCATGACCCTCAAATCGGAGGACAGGACCCGCGACATCCCGGTGATCATGCTCACGGCCATCGACGACGAGAGGTCCAAGGTCATCGGGTTGCGCGGGGGGGCGGACGATTACGTGCCCAAGCCCTTCAGCCCCCTGGAGCTCGCCGCCCGGGTAAAGGTCATCCTGGACCGAGTGGGGCGCGCCCGGCGCCTCTCCGCCTCGGAGGAGCGCGAAAAAGCTGTGCTGGACCAGATACCGGTGCAGAGGGGAGAAGCCATCAAGCTCATCCCCATGGAGGACATCTACTTCATAGACACGAAGCACGAATACGCCAACATCCACACCTTCGACGACTCCTACCTCACCACTTACACCCTGGCGGAGCTGGAGAAGATGCTGGACAGCCGGAAATTCTTCCGCACCCACCGCAGTTTCATCGTCAACCTCAGGAAGGTCAACCAGATTATCAGGCTCTCGCGCAACGCCCTGGTGGTGACCCTCAAGGACCAGAAGGAGAGCCGCATCCCCGTATCCAGGCGCCAGGCCGCCATCCTCAAGGACATGCTCGGGATCTGAAGGCCGCGCTCGAGTACCCCATTCGTGACCGCCCCATTCGTGATGCGAGGGATGAAAACCCCACAGGCTTGCCCGGTATCCAGCCGGGGACCTCATGTTCACCGGTCCATAAGCCGGGAATAAGGCGTTCCGGGGTATGAGGAGCAAGAAGCCCTAAAGTCGATGGGTTATTTTCCGATATAAATAAAGGTAGCTAGGTGTCCCCCATGAGTTTACCGGCAATTCCCTCAAAGGGCGCAAGCGAACTAGCTGCCAGACAAAAGACCCCGTTCCCCCCGACGGGGTCTTCCCCTTTTATGGCGTACAAAAGCCCTCCATGTACGTGTCCACCGGGCATTTGCTCAACCGGAACCCCCCGTCCCGCAGAGATCCCCAGGCCACCGCTCGAAGGCCTATAGCGGGATGACCTCCTCGCTCACCTGCCCGTCCTCCACGGTCACCCGGAGGAAGTGGTGAAAGCCCCCGCTCTCCGGGGAGAGGTGCGGCTCGGCGCCCGCGCCCCCGGTGACCACCACCCGCGGGGGCCCCGAGGCGTAGAGCATGTAGGCGTGGATGTGCCCGCAGTAGATCACCGAAGCCCCGGCGGAGGCCAGCAGATCCCGCATCTCCCGGTTGCTCTCGGACTCCCGAGCGACGAACCCCCTCTTGCCGATGTCCACGGGCGCTCCCGGGGGCACGTGGGCGAAGGCAACGACCGTCTTGCCCGCCGAGCCCGCCAGGTCCTCCCGAAGCCAGGAGAGCTCGCGCGGGGGGCAACCCACTCCCGGAACCGCGTCGTTGAGGAAGACGAGATGGACACCTTGGACATCGAGGGAATAGTAATCGGCGCCGAACACCTGCCAGAAGGTATCGAGGGAACCCCCGAGCATATCGTTGTCGCCGGGTATGACGTGATAGGTAATCCCGCTTCCGTCCAGGAACCCTTTCATCCTGCGCATCTCCTCCACGCCCCTCCCGGTGGTGATGTCGCCCACCACCACCAGAAATTCCCCCTCCAGGGCATGGGCGATGACCTCCGCCAGGAGGTCGGTGCGGCCGTGGGGGTCCCCACAGACGAGGAAGGAGAACTTGACGTGGGATTCCTGGGAGGCGGCGCCGGATTCCTCCTCCCCGGCTTCCGTCCCCAGCGGCATGCCTTCCCGGCCGCAGGAGGCGGGGGCGAGGGAGAGCGCCAGAAGGAAGGCGAGGAGGAACGCACTGAGGAGAGGCCGGGCCTTCGCCCGGCGTCCCCGGCATCCCCTCCTCGGCCCCTCACGCTCCTCCGTGCCCATCACCTTCCCGGCATCCGCGATCCACCAAGCACCTTCGGGAAAACCACCGCCATAAGAATTATATAGCTTTGAGATGCGCCGCTCCCTGACGTCATCCACCTCCTCGGCGAGAAATCTTGCCGCCATCTCTGCTGCCGTTCGAATTGCACGAAACCTCCGTCCGGTCCGTTTTCCATCCGGATGTCACAGAGCTCACTCTCCTCGCGATGGAGGTTCGCCTCCGACTCACCCACCCTCCACGCTGACCCCCCTCCGCCGCGTGCCGCCGGCCGGAGGAAACCGTAAGAGCTCGCTCGAGAGAGGCGCCCTAAACGGCAGGGCCCGTGCCTCCGGAGGCGAAAAGGAAGGGCGCGAGCCGTCACGTCTTCCCGCCGGGAAGGCGGAATCCGGAGGTCAGGGAAGGGCCTCTTCACGCCGGACTCGATGGTGCGTCACCGATTCGGCAATCGCTCAAGGGGTCGATAAAGCACGGAGACGCCCACCATCCGGGTCAAAAACACTGCCCACCGGAGGAGAGGGGCGGCCACTCTTGCCCGGGAGATCATGCCGCCTCGGGAAGGCGGAGCGGCGGGCGCCTGGAGGAGATGGGAGCACCACAGCTTGGCGGGCCGAGGAGCGGGGTGGTCCGGGATCTCATGTCGCCCCAAGCATCCGGACCTGAGGATCGAACGGCCGGTGCGCGAGCTCGAGCGGTCTGCTAAAATAATCCCTGCCCGGAGGGGCCGTAGCTCAGCGGGAGAGCGCTGCCTTCGCACGGCAGAGGTCGTGGGTTCAAATCCCATCGGCTCCACCACCGCCAGGCCGGCCAAGAGACCTTGGCCGGCTTTACCTTTTCCCTTGCCGCCCCGCCGGAGGCACTCCCCGGATGCCCCGACCGCATGACGCGGAGCAAAGCCCAACGCCACCGGGTGAACCGGGCGCAAGAGCCGATGGTAAACTTTTTCCATTCCCCCATCTCCCTAAAGGGGTCCCCGCCGCCTGCCGATTCCTTGACTCAGACGGAGAGGGCACCGAGGCTGGGCCGGCGGGCTTCTTGATTTCGGCGCCGGAGCCATTATCATTTTGAGCATAAGAAGGTCCGGACGGGAAGGTGCGCGAGTATGGTGGATTTTCTGCAGGTGCTGAACGATTATTACATCCGGAACCGGAACAAGCGCATCAAACGCGAGTTCATGGAAGTCCTTTCCAAGGACGTGGAACAGCTATCCGGGCCCCAGAGATACATCTACGAGATCTACATCGAGCCCAATCTCTCCGTCCTCCAGGAGGCCCTCTACGAGGCCTTCTGCCAGGCCGACCGCCCCCTCGATGAGTGGCGTGCGGCCGTACTGGAAAACCCTCCCAGCATCATCAACCACGTGGCCAAGAAGACCCTGGTGCGGGCCATCCGGGAGAGCGAGACCGGGCAGGCTTGAACCGGGTAAAGCCTTTGCATGCCGCTGTCGATAACTGACCGTGGGCGACGACCAGTCCGGAGGTGAAGGTGAGAAGGACGATCCTTGTTGTCCCGGCAGTTTTCCTCGTCGTCATCGCGATGCTCGCCGTGGGATGCGGCGGCGGTGGCCAACCCGCCGGTGAAACCGCACCGGGAGCCCAGGCCGGTACGAGCTCTCCCGTCGGGCAGGCGGAGGTCGCCGCCTGCGCCGCCAACCGGCGCGCCATCTCCTCCGCGGCCCAGCAGTACCAGGCGGTGAAGGGACAGGCCCCGTCCTCCATTCAGCAGCTGGTACCCGAGTTCCTGCCCAGCATCCCCGCCTGCCCCTCCGGGGGTACCTACACCCTGTCCGGCACGCGGGTGGTGTGCTCCGTGCACGGTTCCTGAGATAGAGGGTGGGAGGGGGCTCCAGGGCCTGGAGGACCCTCTTCCTATGCTGGTTTTCCGGGATTGGGACCCCTTCGACCCCTCTCCGCGGGGTCAAGGGCCAAGGGCATCGCGATGCAGAGCCTCTCCGGTCGAACCGACAGCCTCGTGAGTCTGGCTCCGGGCTCGCAAAGGCCCGGCCTTGCCCCCGCGGGAAGCGCTCGGGGCCTCTTCAGCCCCCCTTTTCCCGAAGGGAACGCGCCAGCCTCTTCCCCATCTCCACCGCCTCCTCCAGATCCCCCTCGGTAGGGACCAGGTTCACCCGTAGGGGCTCCTCCTCTACCTTGAACTTCAGGCCCCGTAGTCTCTCGGCGATGAGCTTGGGGGCCTCTCCGCTCCAACCGTATGACCCGAAGGCGGCGCCCACCTTTCCCTTGAGGTTGAGGGTGGCAAGGTGGGAGAGGAGATACCAGACCGGCTCCACGGCATCCCCGTTGATGGTCGCCGAGCCCACGGCGATGCCGTCGGCGGCCTCGATGCGGTCGATCATCAGGCCCAGTTCGGTAGCGGCCACATCCATCACCGTGACCCTCACACCCTCGGAGCGCGCGCCCTCGGCGATCTTCTCCGCCAAGGCAGCGGTGTTGCCGTAGGCACTGGCATAGAACACCAGTAGCTTCTTCTCCTCATCGGGAGCCGGGTGTGAGCTCCACTGCCGGTACTTATCCATGTAGGCCCGGGGGTTGGAACGTAAAACGGGGCCGTGGCTGGGAGCCACTATGCGCGGGTTCAGCCTCTCCACCTTGTCCAGGGCCTCGAGCACGTATTTTTTAAAAGGCCGGAAGATGACCATGTAATAGTACTCAAAGGCATGCGAGTAATCGTCCACCAGGTCGTCGAAGAGGCGATCGTCGCAGTAATGGGCCCCGAGGAAATCGCAAGTGAAAAGGATCCCATCCTTTTCCAAATAGGTGAACATGGTATCCGGCCAGTGCAGGAAGGGAGCGTGGACGAAGCGCAGGACGACCCCCTTGCCCAGGTCCAGGGTATCCCCATCCTGAACCAGGATAGGCTCCACGTCACGGTTGAGGATGTTCTTGACGAAGTTGCGACACTGGCGGTCGCATACCACCTGGGCGTTGGGTGCTTCACGCAGGAAGCGGTCCAGAGAGCCGGAGTGGTCCGGTTCGGTGTGGTTGACGATAACGTAAGATACATCGGCAGGGTCCACTATGGATCTCACGTTCTCCAGGAATTCCTCGTAGAAGGTCGCCTTCACTGTGTCCACAACGGCTATCTTCTCGCCCTCCGTCAACAGGTAGGAATTATAGGTGGTGCCGTGGTCCGCCTTCATGATGATGTCGAAGACCCTGAGCTGCGGATCGAGGACTCCCACCCAGTGTACACCCTCGGTTATCTCCACCGGCCGCATGACAACCTCCTCGCTCTATTGTTCACCTCGACCCTCAATCCCCCGTCCGTTGACCGCCTCACCGCCCTCTTCGGGCTCCAGGCGGAGCTGGGCAGGGATGCGTGTCTCTTTTCGGTGCGCGTCTCCCTTCGGGTGACCCCCATGCACCGCGGAGGGCGCATGTCCGTCCCGCGATCGAACGCCGCCTCTCCACCATGCCACCCGTTCAGAGCAGGAAGGCCACGTCTGGGGATGGCCGGCGTAACCGCGGCCGCCCCCAACGGGTACCTCCGCCAACCCCTGAACGGCCGACTTCCCGGAGAAGGACACCCTATCCGTTAGCCCCCGGGTATCCGCAGGTTCCTTGTCCCCCGAAGAACGCCCTGCGGGCGCCCGCGCAAACAGTACGCATGGATACCATCCAGCCGCTTCCCGCCTGAGAATGCTGCGCAGGATCGCCACCCGCTCTGACCGCCCTTGCGGAAGGTGGCAGGGCTCCCTTGAGGCCCGCGCTCCCGAATCCTCAAACCATCAACGCCCCTGATCGGCAAAACCCCTGCACGTGGCTCAGATCTTCTCGAACATGTCCTTGTCGGCTCCGCACTGGGGGCATACCCAGTCGTCCGGAAGGTCCTCGAAGGGCGTCCCGGGCTCGATACCGCCGTCAGGGTCTCCCTTTTCCGGGTCATAGACGTAGCCGCAGACCGTGCATTCGTACTTGTCCATCCCTTCCTCCTTTATGCCTCCCGCCCCTCTCCGCAGGGCTTCCTTTTCCTGCCCGGCACGCGCCGGTAGATTGACTAGACCGCCCACGCCGCCATCCTCGCGTGAAGCGGCCCGGCAGCTCGCCTCCCACCGGAAGATCGGTGATTCCCGGCGGGAGGGCGCAACGAATATAATATATATACCCGCCCTCCGGACAAACTAACGGGCGGGAGGCGAGGGCCGACGGGCGGATAGCGAGGCGAGGAGCCGGGAGATGAGCGGGCGGGAGATGGCCTGGTTCTGCGCTTACACACCGGTGGAGGTACCTGCGGGAATATACCCGCCCTCCGGACAAACTAACGGGCGGGAGGCGAGGGCCGACGGGCGGATAGCGAGGCGAGGAGCCGGGAGATGAGCGGGCGGGAGATGGCCTGGTTCTGCGCTTACACACCGGTGGAGGTACCTGCGGGAATATACCCGCCCTCCGGACAAACTAACGGGCGGGAGGCGAGGGCCGACGGGCGGATAGCGAGGCGAGGAGCCGGGAGATGAGCGGGCGGGAGATGGCCTGGTTCTGCGCTTACACACCGGTGGAGGTACCTGCGGGAATATACCCGCCCTCCGGACAAACTAACGGGCGGGAGGCGAGGGCCGACGGGCGGATAGCGAGGCGAGGAGCCGGGAGATGAGCGGGCGGGAGATGGCCTGGTTCTGCGCTTACACACCGGTGGAGGTACTGATGGCCGCCGGATTCCGGCCCGCGCGGCGGTTCGGGGACCCACACGGCTTGGAGGCGGCGGACACGCATCTGCACCCGGCTCTGTGCCCCTACGTCCGGGCCTGCCTGGCCCAGGCCCTAGATCGTCGCCCACCGCACCACGCCGTCTTCGTCAATTGCTGTGACGGGATGCGCCGCCTTTACGACGCCTGGAAGGTGCTCTTCCCAGAATCCTTCACTTTCCTCATGGACCTCCCCCGCAGGACGGATTACCGGGGAAGGGAGATGCTGGTGATGGAGTTCCGGCGGCTGCTTTCCAGCCTTGAGGAATTCGCCGACGTCGATGTCACGGCGGACGACCTTCGGCAGGCCTGCCGGGAATACCACGAGTTGCGGCTCTCCTACCGGCGCTCCGCAGAGGGGACGGACGGCTCGGCAAGAGTCGAGCTTGCCCAGTACATTCAGGAGACCTGCGCCCCGGTCGAGAAGGTGGGGGACTGGGGAAACGGTGTACCCGTGCTCCTAACCGGGAACCTTCTCAACCCCCAGGGGCTGATCTCCGCACTTCAGCGAGCGGGCGCCCGTGTGGTTTGGGCGGACCTGTGCAACGGGGACCGGCCCTTCACCGCCCATGAGCCGGTGGAGGGGGAGGATATTCCGCGAATACTGGAGGCACTGGCGGCGCAGTACCTGGAGCGCCATCCCTGCGCCAGGATGGTGGAGAGGGAGAGGAGGTACCGGCTCCTGCTGGAGAGGATCAGGGAATGCGGCGCGAGGGGAGTGGTCTACGCCTCCCTCAAGTTCTGCGATTCCTACCTCTACGATTTCCCACAGTTGAGGGAGAGGCTGAGGGAAGAGGGAATCCCCCTTTTGCGCCTGGAGAGCGATTACGCGGACGGACACGCCGGGCAGCTCCTCACGCGCATAGAGGCCTTCCTGGAGATGATCGCCGAATGAGCATGGCGTCTATGAAGGGCTTCGGCATGGGCGTGCCGGCAGGAGCCCGCAAAACCCGGAAAGCCCACTATGCTGGTACCGAGTGCCGGGGTGGGAGGAAGGGCGAAACGGGAAAGGGAATGCAGCTCTCCGCATCAAGGGAGGTCTGCGAAGTGGCAGCGGAGAGAAGACGACCACCCGCCTCTGTGGCCGGGACAGACGGCCCTCCGCTTCCGTCCCGGAAACGCAAGGCGTCTCTGAAAACCGCCTGGAAATCGGGGGTTCACGCGGCAGATCGCCAAAAAGCCCGCGAGTGAGAGGCCGAGAGCGGCCGAGAAGAGTTGCGAACGAGGCGAGGAGCATGAAAAAGGACACCGACAGCGAAAACGGTTTGCTGGAGGCGATAAAGGAGCGCTATCTGGAGAGGCTCTCCCCGGAGATCTTCCGCTCCCGCATCTTCTGGAAGACGGTGGAGGGGCTCTCCCGCTCTCCACTCAACCGCCCGCAGTGGAGGGCGGACCGCGTCTCCCTGGCCCATTTCATCCGCTCCACACGGGACGCCTACCTGCGCCGCGCCCCCGTGGTGTGGTGCAACCTGCTGGTCCCCAGTGAGCTCGTCCACGGCCTGGGGTGCCTGCCCTTCTATCCCGAGATGGCCGCCGCGGTGGTCGCCTCCGCCGGCCTGGCTCCCCGCTTTATCGACCGCGCCGTTGAGGAAGAATTTTCCAATGATGCCTGCTCCTACCACCGTTGCCTCTTGGGATGCGCGGTGGAGGGCTTTCTCCCCGAGCCGGACCTGCTCCTTTCCGTGAACTACCCCTGCGATTCCGCGGTGCTCTCCTTCGCCTTCCTCTCCGGGCTCTACGGCGTGCCCCACCTGGTGGTGGACGTCCCCCTTCCCGGGCAGGGGGAGGGCCTCTCCCTCCTCGCCGGACAACTCGAGGAGGCGGCGGCGGAGATGGCCCGTCTCTCCGGGCGGAACCGCGATGCGGTGCTCAAGGGCCTGGCGGAAGCCATAGAGCTTTCCAACCGGGCCCTCGTGTACCTCAGGCGGGTGGAGGAGATGCGCAAGCGCGACGACTGCACCTTGGACGGCAAGGACGCCATGGGCAACCTAAGCGTCCTGGCCGGCTGCATGGGGAGCGAGACCGGGGTGGAGTTCTACCGCCTCCTGGCGGAGGAGCTGGAGGAGCGCGGCTGCCGGGGGCCGAGCTCCCTGCGCATCATGTGGATGCACTTGAAGCCCTGGTACGCGCAGTCCATCTTCCAGTGCCTGGAAAGGCACGGCGCGCGCCTGGTGTGCGAGGAATACACTCACGCCACCTGGGAGCTTATGGACCCCGGCGAGCCCTTCGCCTCCCTGGCCGCCAAGCTTCTGAGCCATTTCCTGGTGGGCCCGGCGGAGAGAAGGGCCGCCCACCTGGCCCGCCTGGCCGAGGAATACCGCGTGGACGGCGCCATCCATTTCAACCACTGGGGATGCCGGCAGAGCTGTGCAAGCGCTCCCGTAGTGAAGATGGCTCTCCAGGAGAAAGGCGTGCCCGTCCTGATCATCGACGGCGACTGCGTTGACCGACGTGAGTACCAGGAGGGCCAGATATCCACCCGCTTGGAGGCCTTCCTGGAATCCATCAAATAGGTATCCTCGTACGCGACTTCTCGAGATGTCCGTTCCTCTTCACCTGCTTCCAACTGACCCCAAGATACCCGGCGGACCCCTCTATATATCATTCAGGATGATAGAGCCTACCGCTTCATGGCGATCGCATATCCCTATCCTCTCGAATGCAATACCGCCGATGATAAAGACATCGGGGTGCCGGTTACGTTACACTTGGTTTCGCAAGAACATCTTCCGCGCCAATCCCGTGAACGACGAATCTTCGCCTTAAAGGAGGTAGCTATGAGGCCGCTGGAACCGCCGGAGGAGATAAAGAGGATGGCGGAGACGGGTGAAGTGGGGGTGAAGACCGTCCCCGCCACGGAAGTGGCCTTCCTGGTGCACAAGGGCCCCCACTCCGGGTTGCAGGATTCCTTCCTCAAGCTCATGCGCTGGGTGGCGGAGAACGGCTACGAGCTCATGGGCCCCGGGGAGGCGGTCTTCCACAACGACCCGGTTACCGTGAGATCCGAGGAGGAATTGATCACCGAACTGCGGTTCCCGGTACGGAAGAAGTGACGGCCGTAAATATGGGGGGTTCTTTCCTACCGGTTCCAGACGCGACGCAGAGCCCAACCGCGGGATCTACCATGAATTGGCACAAGACATGCAGAACGCCGGCTATTGCCTGGCTCGAAGGCAGGAAGGCAGCCCTTGAAGACTCCGTTCTCCACCGAGCCGCCCTTGGCCCGCAACAATAATAGGTAGTCTACGCATTCCGTTCAACAGGGCAGAATGGGCTGCCCTTTGTCAGGAATCACCGCAGTGCTCTCATCAGACTCCTCTACACTTGCAGCTTGCGGGATGAAAACGGGCGATGCCCGCTTATGGGGAGGCGCCAGTCGCGGCCGAAAGCGCGAGGGGTTATCTTTATCCCCACCGGAGCCTGGCGCCTCTTGTACTCGTTGGCGTCCACACGCCTGACGACCTCATCGACCAGCTCGCGGTCATGCCCCCTGCGTACCATCTCCTCCACGGAAAGGCCCTCTTCGATGTAATCCTGAAGGACGGGGTCCAGCACTTCGTAAGGCGGCAGGGAATCGCTGTCCTTCTGGCCCTCGTGGAGTTCCGCCGTGGGCTCGCGGGAGATGACCGGCTCGGGTATCACTTCCCGCTTCTCTCGGTCGTTTATGTACCGGCAGAGCCTGTAGACGTCCCGCTTCAGGAGGTCCTTGATCACCGCGAACCCACCGGCCATATCCCCGTAAAGGGTGCAGTATCCCATGGACAGCTCGCTCTTGTTACCCGTGGCCAGGACCAGCCATCCTCTCGCGTTGGAGATGCCCATGAGGATGTTTCCCCGGATGCGGGCCTGAAGGTTCTCCACGGCCAGGGATTCCCCTTCTCCGCGCAGGCTCGGCCCTGCTTCCCGTAGATACGATTCCAATATCCCATCTATGGGATATTCTTCCATCTCGATTCCGAGTGCCCTTGCCAGCCTCACCGCCCCCTCGCGGGAAAGCCCCGAGGTATAGCGGGAGGGCATGAACACCCCGTGCACACGCTCCTCGCCCAAAGCCATGGTCGCCAGGGTCGCCACCAGGGAGGAATCCACCCCTCCGGACAGCCCCACGACAACGTCCTCGAAGCCGTTCTTGCGCACGTAATCGCGGAGCCCCAAGATGATCGCCTGCAATATCTCCTCCTCTTCTTCTCCCTGCTCCGCAACGTCATACTCAGAAAGGAAAGGGCGCTCTCCGTCCGGCCTACCTCGTTGTTTGCCGACCGAGAGGACCCTCGTCGTCCCGCGGAGAGCGCCCCGGCGCGCGTAACGATGAAGCGGGGTCGTCAACCGCTTTCCAGCCAATCCCGCCGTGTCGACGTCACAGATGAGGAGGTACTCCAGAAACCGGGGGGCCGAGGCGATCCTCGACCCATCGGGGTGAACGATCATGGACCCCCCGTCGAACACCAACTCGTCCTGGCCGCCAACCGCGTTGACGTAAGCGAGGATGACCCAGTTGTCCGAGGCGCGGGAGCACAGCATCCTCTCGCGCAAGGACTGCTTTCCTCTCTGGAAGGGGGAGGAAGAGATGTTCACCACCAGATCCGCTCCTCCGTAGGCCACCTCCTTCTCCAGAGGCCCACCAGGATACCATATGTCCTCACAGACGGTGATGCCCACACGCACACCACCGATGACGAGGACCAGGCCCTCCTCCTCGGGGGCGAAATACCGGGCCTCGTCGAAGACCCCGTAATTGGGGAGGAAGTTCTTGTGATACCAGGCCACGACCTTGCCCCGATGCAGGACCGCTGCGGCATTAAAAAGATCCCCGTCGAAACGCAACGAACCCACGATAGCAGGAGTATCCCGTACCTCCGCGGCCAGCCGTTCAACGGCCATCATGTTCTCCGCGAGGAAGTCCACCTTCAGAAGCAGGTCCTCGGGAGGATATCCGCAGAGGGCCAGTTCGGGGAAGCAGACAAGGTCCGCTCCCGCCTCTTCCGCCTCCCTAAGGAAACGCAGGATGAGCTCCGCGTTGCCCTCCAGGTCCCCCACCGTGGTGTTCACCTGGGCCAGGGCCAGCCTTATCGTCTTCACCCTCGACCTCCTCCCGGGCCTTTGACGTCTGTATGATGAGGGCTTTCCGCCGTTTCCTGCAGGTCTTGCGGGTGTCTGCGATGCTGTTGCCGAGAACCCTCAGCCGGTATCAACTGCCGAAACCGGTGGGAACATGACGTGCACAGGTCCCTTCCGCCATCGTCTTGATCGCTTCCTTCAGAGCACCGGCAGGTACTGGGCCATCTCCCATTCAGTGACCTGGGCGCGGTAACGCTCCCACTCGATCTTCTTGTTCTCGATGAGGGTGTGGAAGACCTCGTCTCCCAGCGTCTTACGCAGGAGCTCGCTCTTCTCCGCTATCTGGATGGCCTCGTAGAGGTCCTCCGGTAGCTGCCCTATGCCCAGCTCCTCCCGCTCCTCTTCGCTCATCTCGTACACGTTGCGGTCCACCATAGGGGGCAGCTCGTAGTCGTTGATGATGCCCTCCAGCCCGGCGGCCAGCATGCAGGCGAAGGCCAGGTATGGGTTGCAGGCCGGGTCTGGGGAGCGGAACTCGATGCGCGTGGCCTTCTCCTTTCCCGGCTTGTATTCCGGAACCCGGATGAGGTCGGAACGGTTGCGCACCGCCCAGGTGAGATAGACCGGCGCCTCGTAACCGGGGACCAGGCGCTTGTAGGAGTTGACCCACTGGTTGCAGACCAGGGTTATCTCCGGGGCATGGCGGAGCAGCCCGGCGATGAACTTTTTGGCGATGTCCGAGAGATGGTGCTCGTCGTCGGGGTCGAAGAAGGCGTTGCGGTCGCCCTGGAAGAGGGACATGTGGGTGTGCATGCCGCTCCCGTTCTCCCCGAAGAGGGGCTTGGGCATGAAGGTGGCATAGACCCCGTTGAGCAGGGCGATCTCCTTGACCACCAGCCGGAAGGTCATGGCGTTGTCGGCCATGGTCAGGGCGTCGGTATAGCGCATGTCTATCTCGTGCTGGCTGGGGCCCACCTCGTGATGACTGTACTCCACGCCTATCCCCAGCTCCTCCAGGGCGATGACCGTGTCCCGGCGCAGGTCGCTGGCCACGTCCAGCGGGGTGAGGTCGAAGTAACTGCCTCTGTCCAGCACCTCCGGGGACTCCGGGGATTTAAAGTAAAAATATTCCAGTTCTGGCCCCACGTAGAAGGTGTAGCCCATCTCCGCAGCCCGGGCCAGGTTGCGCTTCAGGATGTAGCGCGGGTCGCGCTCATAAGGCTCGCCGCCCGGCCTCAGGATGTCGCAGAACATGCGACCCACGGCGTTGTGTTCCCGCGGCCTCCAGGGAAGGATGGCGAAGGTGCTGGGATCGGGCATGGCGATCATGTCGCTCTCGTCGATGCGCGCATAACCCTCGATGGAGGACCCGTCGAAGCCCATCCCGTCCTCCAGGGCCTCCTCCAGCTCGCCGATGGTTATGGCGAAGCTCTTGAGGAAGCCCAGGATGTCCGTGAACCACAGGCGGATGAACCTCACATCGTTCTCTCGCGCCGTCTTGAGTACGTATTCCTTGTCCTTGGTTGTCATCTGCATACCTCCTTCTTACGTCCTTCCTTTACTCGAGCAAAACCTCACATATCGGGAAGCCCCTTCGGCGGTCCGTGCATCTGATATGCCAGTTGCTATCGAGCTTCCCGCACCCGGAGACAAGCCTCTTGCTGCCGTTCCTCGTCGCCGTCGCTCGGGAACCGTCTTCCGAATAGGTCCTCAAGGCGTCGTCTCCTCCTCGATCCCATTTTCCCAACCCCTTGTTTCGTCCGTTTTTCCGGAATGTTACGTCTTCGTTAAATGGCCTGAAAGCCGGACTCCCCGGTGCGGATGCGCACGGCGTCCGCTACCTCGTAGACGAAGATCTTGCCGTCGCCTGTGGCGCCCGTCCGGCCCGCCCTAATCAGGGCCCTGATCACCTTCGCCAGGTCCTCATCAAGAACCACGACTTCCAGTTTGAGCTTGGGAAGAAATTCCAACCGATATTCAGATCCCCTCCACATCTTGGTCACCCCCTTCTGCCTCCCATGTCCCCTCACCTCGGTCACCGTCACCCCCGGGTAGCTCAGCCCTCTAAGCTCTCCCAGCACCGCTTCCAGGCGCTCCGGCCTTATTACGGCCTCGATCTTTTTCATCTTGCTCACTCCTCGTACTCATATGACTTGGTCGCCTGCAGGGCAACGATGCTCGGAGTTCTCATGATCAGGCATCGCTCGTCGGAGTAGGCGGAAACCCCCATCTCGTGGACGTCCAGGCCGTCCACCTCCTCCTGCGGAGCGACCCTTATGCCTTGCCATCTGTCCTGCAGGCGGAAGAAAAGATAGGAGAGACCGAAGACGAGGGCCGCGCACACCAGGGCACCGATTGCCTGGGCGGCGAGCTGGCCAGCGTCACCGAAGAACAACCCCCTAACTCCACCATCAACCCCGTTCAGGCCACTCCCGTAGGTACCGTCTGCGAAAAGGCCCAGGGCCAATAGGCCCCACAGACCGTTGAAACCATGGACGGCCACCGCTCCCACCGGATCGTCCACGCCGAATCTCTCCAGGACGAATACTCCCTCACACACCAAGATCCCGGCCACGGCCCCGATCAACAGCGCCGCCCAAGCGGGGACAAAAGCGCAGGGCGCGGTCACAGCCACCAGGCCGGCGAGCATACCGTTAGCGGTCATCGAGGGGTCCGGTTTTCCCATCTTCTTCCATATATAGAACATGGCGGAGAGGCAGCCCGCACAGGCGGCCAGAAGCGTGTTCACCGCCACCACTGCCAGCCTGAGGTCCCCGCCGTTGAGCGTGCTGCAAGCGTTGAAACCGAACCAGCCGAAGACCAGTATGATTACCCCGATTATGGCCATGGGTAGATTATGGCCCGGGATGGCATGCGCTCTGCCTTCGGAATCGAAACGCCCGATACGCGGGCCTATGACCATGGCGCCCGCCAGGGCACAGAGCCCTCCCACGGCATGAACCACCGAGGACCCGGCGAAGTCAACGACACCATGGCCAAGCCCGAGATTGGCACCCAGCCGGGAAAGCCAGCCTCCCCCCCATACCCAATGTCCGTAAACCGGGTAAAGGAACATGGACATGAACAGCCCGTAGACGAGGAAGGCCTTGAACCTCCACCGTTCGGCCATCGCTCCGGTGACAATGGTGGCCGCGGTGTCCATAAACACCACCTGGAAGAGAAAGAAGAGGAACACGCCCACATCGTACACACCCTTCCCCGAGAGCGCGAACCCCTTCAAACCGAACAGCGACCATCCCCTCACCGGCTCGAATCGGATACCGAGTATCTCCTTGCCTCCCAGCACGGTAAGCGGCCCCACGCCTCCGAACATCAAAGCGTACCCCATCAGGAAAAAGCCCACCGTTCCCACGGCGAATATGGTGAAGTTGGTCATCATCACGTGGACCGCGTTGCGCTCCTGCGTGAATCCCGTTTCCACCATCGCGAACCCCGCCTGCATGAAGAAGACCAGGATCGCTCCCAGGAATACCCAGATGAAATTGATGGCGATCTTGTTGTGGCCTACCTCCTGTTGGAGGTCAGCGCTCACGTCCTGCTCGCCTCCCGTGCTTTCTCCACTGGAGTCGGCGACAGCTTTCGAGTCTGCGAAAAGAACGGCAAGTAATATGAGGCACAGCAAAACGACGAAAATAAATAGGCTGATTCGGTTTTTGAATGAGATCAAGGCAACCACCTCCTCCAGAAATGAATTATTCCTGACTCCAATGTAGGGAGGCTATGTTTCCGAAGTTTTATAGCGGAGTTAAATCTCCGTTACGGATGTGTTGCCGGTAGGTTAAATCCTGCCCTCGATGCAATTCGGCGTCAGATCATACACGTCTTTCCCCGGCACGCCTCTAGTGGAATCTCCCTTGAGCTTCCCATTGATGGCCTCAAACGCGGGCTGGACGGCCAGGGCCGAGGCATCCAAGAGCAAGGGTTGCCGGCAGGCCACCCCATACGGTTTTACCGTGGATAAGAAGCGTTCAAAGGTATTTCTTAATTAGCCCGAGGAATGAAAAACGGAATGGCAATAGTTTCAATGTAATAGTTTCAATGTGATATATTTGCCTAGCGAGACAGCGAAGCTCCTTGATAGGACGCCCCTTTACTCTCAGCTCCGGACGTCTGACTCATCCGTACTCGATCACCACTCCGGTCCCGCCCCTGGGGTAGGAGAAGTCGATGGCCTCCCGCTCGCATATCTCCCAGCAAGAGGCGCATTCCAGGCACAGCTCCCGGTACCGTGGAGCCAGCCGCGCCTTCCCCTCCTTCACCGACCACAGCTTGAAGGGGCAGATCACGGCGCACAGCCCGCAGCCGTCGCATTTCTCCGGGTCATAGGATATGAAATCGCCCGTCTTATCCGCGTCCACGCGTTTGACGAGGCTCTTGAAATCTATCCTCCCCTCGCTCATCTCCTCTCACCACCTCGCTTCTCCAGGCTCCCCCTGGGAAGGGGGGCATCCTGTTCCGCCGTGGGGTCCAGGAATGGCGCCAGTTGCCCGAACAACCTGGCCATGACCCGGAAGTAATTCCGGTCCGAGAGGTTCCTGAGCACCGGTATCCTCGGCTTGAGCATCAGGAGTATCCTCTTCACGTTGCTGGGCCAGACGCCCCTGGCCAGAGGGGCGAGATAGGTCCTTCCGAAGTCGGAGAACTGCGGCGCCAGTTCCAGAAAATGCCTCAGGTGGTGGTTGAAGCAATCCATGTGGGCATCCGCCCAGTCGAAGACGATGGAGAAGGGCTGGAGCATGGTGAACTCCAGCATCAACTGGAGCTGCTCCAGAGCCTTTTCCCGGTTCATGATGGCACCTTCCCAGATGTCCACGAACTCCTCGCCGAACTCGTGTTCCTTTCCCAGGAAAGAGGCCTTCCATCTCTTCTCGTATTCGCTCAGCGCGTTCTCTGAGACGTCGCCGCGGGATATGGCCCAGGCGGCGGTCTCCGCGGCGATCTTCCCCGAGTAACAGGCGTGCCAGACGCCCTCCGCCTCCAGCGGGCAGGGGAACCCGGCCGCGTCGCCCACCAGCATCATGCCGCCGGTATAGGACTTGACCGGCCTCTTCAGCCAGGGGAGTAGATGGGCCTGGAACTCCCTCGGCCTGGCCTTCACCGCCCGGCACATGGCCTGGAAGGCGGGCACGTCTATGAGGGATTTAAGATCGTCATGCCGGCGGTATCCCTTCAGGTCCCTGTCCAGCCAGCCTCCGCCCACGGAGATGTGGAAGCTGCTCCGGAAGTTCACCTGGTATCCCACCGCCCCGCCGAACCAGCACCATTCGGCATCCCCGATGACGTCGTCCATCATCTCCTCGTCGCAGGCGTAATCCAGCTGGAGGACGTTGGTGCACCCGCCGCCCCAGCGGTTGCGCATCCCCGATCTGCGCGCCATGGTGGACATGGCCCCGTCGGCGGCGATGACCACCTCGGCATACACTGGCTCCCCCCTCTCCGTGCGCACGCCTTTGACCTGTCCGTTCTCCATGATGACGTCGGTCACCAGGGTGGAGGTACGCAGCTCCGCCCCCGCCTTCACCGCCAGCTCGGCCAGATAGGGATCGAGGTCCATCCTGTAGACGCTGGCACCTTCCATGCCCTTTCGATTGGGAAAGCGTCCGGCACAGAGGTCGGAGCCGTTGGTTCCGCAGCGGAAGCGGAGGCGCAGGTCCTCGTCGACCATGTTGATGACCACCATCTCCACCTTGCGGTAGGAGGGCATCCTGGTCACCGCCTCCATGACCTCCGGGAAGTCGCGCCACCACCTCTGCCCCAGGCCGCATCCCGAGGAGTTCTTCTCCCCCGGCTTGCGGCCCCGCTCGAAGAAGACGGTCCTCAGCCCCGCCTCGGCGGCGGTCTTGGCGGCGTAGGACCCACCCGGTCCGGCCCCGACTACCACCACATCCCACTTTTCCACCGGTGAATCACCTCCCCCACGATTAAAAGGACGGAGCGCGTTTCCCGCACCTGCCCCAGCCTGCGGGCACACCGTTCAACCCCCGATAAACCCTCATGGTTCCGGAACCCATCGGACATGCGCATATATGACGCGGTCCCCGGCTCCACGATGCCTTGGGAGGTCGCTTTCGCTCAACCGTCGCCCATCTCCCTCGACATCTCCTCTGGCGTCTTTTTTCCTTCCTGTGCTTGGCGCCTTCATATCCATATGTCATAATTTACCAGTCTGATTCCTTCCTCCTTCGCTTCGCAGCCGCCATGCCATACTTCATGCAAACACCGTCCCGCTCCGACGGCGGCGGCAGCAAAGGGATAGGCGCCCTCTAGGCGGGAGGGCCCTCCTCCGTCCAGGACCTCTCGGCGATAAGCCGGTCGAGCCTGGCCTTCAGCTCCGGCTCCACCTTGGAGAAGTCGAACTCGCCCTCGTCGCAATACTCGCCGGTATCGGCCGCACGGCGGGGATCCACGGCGGAGGATATCCTCTTCTGCCACTCGTTGTAGTGGCCCATCATCGGGCTTATGGTCTTCCGCAGGCGGGCGTCGCAGGAGGAGAGGGGCTCCATGCACTTCTCGATGGCGGCGATGGAGAACTCGATGAACATGGGGGCCAGCGACTCAAGATGCTTCGGGTTGCCGGCGTCGTACTGCCAGACCTCCTCGCAGTGTGCCCAGGCGTTGTTCTCGTACAGGGCCATGAAGGGATTGTCTCCCAGGTCGTCCAGGATCCCCCCGCGGGCTATCCACTTGCGCTTGATCTCCTCGCCGATCTCCGACCAGTCAAGCTGGGTATCCCAGGTCTCGTTGCGGTCCAGGGCGCTGCTGAATATCCCGCCCATCCTGAAGACCATGGGGATGGCCGTCACGCGGAGGAAGTTCATGAGCATCATGGGGCCCATGGCCGGGGTGCCCATGATCTCCAGCGACATCCCCTGGTGCTCGGCTATTATCTCCTTCAGCGCGGCCTCCTGGAACTCCGTCTCCTCCCTGGTGTTCCCCACCAGCATGATGACGAATGTCCCCTTGAGGGCGTCGTTCAAGACCCTGCGCAGGTAGGAGGTGGCGGTTATCCTCCTCAGGAGGTGCGGCCCGATGGTGTAGATGAAGGCGGCGATGGACGTCCTGGTGGCCAGGTATCCTAGTTCCGTCTCCCCTATCTTGTACACCGCGTCCGCCAGGCGTCTCCTGTCCGGGAATACGCAGAGGTGGAACCTGACGTTCTTCGGGACTTTGGCCTGCGCGTCGAGGAGAAGGCCCTCCGTCTCCACGCGCGGCGGTCCCGGCCAGTTGTAGAGCTTTATCGCTCCCTTGGTGAAAACCCCCAGCCCGCCCAGGGCCCCGGTGGAACCTCGCGTCAGGCCCCGCAGCGAGGGGCCCGGCCCGTCTCCGGAGAACCAGCCGTTACCGGAACCCAGGGTCCCTAGCCTGAGCGTCTCCCCGTCCGGCAGAACCCATTCCACCCCCAGAACGTTCCTGGCGCTGTAGCTCATGTAGATGCTGTCCCACCCCACCCCCCAGCCGGAGGTGGCGCTGGCCAGCGGGGAACACACCGGGCCCGCACCGATGATGTGGGTGTTCAGGCCCACCTTCATGGCCTCGGCCTGAAGCTGGGCGCCGCACACGCAGGGTTCCACCACCGCGTACATGTTCCGCTCGTCGATGTCCAGGATACGGTCCATCCTGCGCAGGTCGATCTGGACCACGTTGTCGTAGGTCACGGCGCTGAAGATCCCCCAACCGGTGGCGAAGGCCTTGAACTTCAGGCCATGACGGTTGCATGTCCTCACCACCTCGCGGACCTCCTCGGCACTGGAGGGGAGCACCACGGCCACGGGCCGCTTGACCCACTTGGCCGGGTCCTCGTTCCCCATGGGCTGCCATGCATAGCCGTCGAGCACCCCCGGTTCCCTGGACACGTTCTCCCTTCCCACAATATCTTCCAGTTCCTGGTAAGCGACGTCGGAGATCTCCTCTGCCCCGCTGACGTTCAATCCGTCCATGGCCATCCCCCCGTTCCGCATAGGATCACCACACCGCCGATTTCAACGCGCTGCCGCCCGGACATGCCCGTCCTCCGAGCGCCGCGTGGCACCATTAGAGGACGACGCGACGATTGCCGGAATTCGATGGCAGCGATTACCGCCGCCCTTGGTCTGGATGTAGCCCCACCTTTAGGAGATGTGGTATGAGGTTTTCGTAAGAGGCAACGACCGTTCCCGTTCTTCTAATCCCGTCCCTTTCGCCAACCGTTCCCCTGCCTGGATCCGGTGGGAAGATCCTCACTCCACTTCACAGGAGACGTTGTTCCTTTTCCTCAGCCATCCCCCCTCCCCTTTTCTCATTTCCATACAAAACGAAAATTTTTATATTGTCAAGGGAAAGGGGCGCTTATCGTATTCCCCCCCTTCACCCCCACGGTCTCGACAATGGGAAAGCCGGCCGGTTGCTGCTACCGCAAGACGGCCTCGAAAGCGGTTGATACAGCGGATAAGGTCCTGTGGTTCTGTCGGGAGCATATGGCTTGACGGCGGCGAGACGGCCGAGAGGCTGAGATCACCGGCCTGGAGACTGAAGGCCTCCTGCCCCGAGGTCAGGGAGATTAGGCTGGTGGGCTCCATCGCCCGAGGAGACCACACCGGCACCAGCGATTCGGATATCCGCGCCTTCCTCGGCCGGAGCGAAGAAAAGCCGGTGGAAAGGCTGAAGCGGTGTCTACCCTTCTTCGAGCTCGAAGTCGCGGTGGATGCGCTGTCCCTGACCGAGACGGAACCGGCCGCCTTGGGAGCAGGGGCGCAGGGGGCAACCGGAGCCCCCTCGAGAAGAGCATCCCTCTCGCCTTATCGCCTGGTGGACAAGGCCCTGTCGCGTGGCCGCAGCGGGGAAGAGAAGCCCAAGGGCCTCACGCCGCACAGCCGGAAGGCGCACGAGCGTGCCTCCGGCACGGGTAGGGGCGGCGATCAACCGCCGGTGCCTGCAGGAGCCGGAATCCCGGCCCGAGCCATGAAGGAAAGGTTCAGGAAGGATCCACGCCCAAGGGCTCGAACGCGTAGCCCACTCCCCGGATGGTCCGTATGTACGTCCGGCCCTCACGTTCTATCTTGGAGCGGATGCGGCGAATGTGCACGTCCACGGTCCTGGTCCCGCCGAAATAGTCGTAACCCCATACCTGCTCCAGGAGGACCTCGCGGGTGAATACCTTTCCGGGGCGGGAGGCCAGGAAACGGAGCAGCTCGAACTCCTTGAAGGTCAGTTCCACGGGAGTGCCGTCCACCCTCACCTGGTAGCGGTCCTCGTCTATGACCAACCCGCGCGAGGGGACCGTCCCCTTGCCCTCCCCGGCCAACCTCCTGACCCGTGCCCTTATCTCCTCGGCTGTCGAACCGGCGAGCACGAAATCGTCCACCGGGGCTTCCCCCGTCACCTCCGCCAACTGGTCGAGGCGGAGCACGGCCAACACCTTCACCCCTTCGGGCAGAGAGCTCCTGAGGCCCGACATCCGGCCCTGCCATTCGCTCCCCTCGTCCGCCAGGTCCAACACGAGTACCTCCCCCTCTACCGGCTCTTCCTCCCGGGGCCGGTAAACGGCGGTCTGGTAATCGCCCTCCAGGGACTCGCGCAGCAGCTTCTCTCGAGGTCCTTGACTGGAAATATATACCTTCACCGGTACCCCCGCTCTCATGGGCTCATCTCTAGGATATACGAAAAAGCCGCTGTGGCACAGGATGCGCCGGGTTCAGCGGCCAGGCTCTGGCGCAGCCCGGTTCGCCTGCCAAGCTTCGGGGGATCGAGTGGCGAAATCCCGCGGACGCCTTTCCTCCAGCCCGGAGGCGGAAGGGTCCCCCGGCAACCCCACTCCATGGAGCTCACGCGAAAAGGCGCCATCCGCAAGCCCGGCCCGGTTGTCGTTTCGGGTTCCACGCACCGCCCGCCGGGGTGGTCGGCCATGGATGGACTTCCGCTTCCGCGCATCGTTCCCGCTCTTTGGGTCCGTGTTCGAGACGGCGTCACTCAAGTGGGGTTGGGTGTCGCATCCGGCGCCACCGTGGACGGGGGAGGAAATCCTCCCGGGGCTCAATACGCGTAGAGTCCACCGAAGGGGCGGTGGGACCGGGCGTATATCTTGAGGAAATCGGAGCCCATTATGGACGCGGCGTCGGCGGCGAAATAACCCGCGTACTCCTCCACGAAG
>NZ_MU158682.1:0-55548 GCF_015711935.1 Candidatus Solincola tengchongensis | reverse complement strand
TGGGACCGGGCGTATATCTTGAGGAAATCGGAGCCCATTATGGACGCGGCGTCGGCGGCGAAATAACCCGCGTACTCCTCCACGAAGGGACGGATGAGCTCCTTGTCCTCCTGCGTGGCCGGAACGGCGACCGCTTCCTTGCCCAGCTGATGTTCCTCGATCTCCCCGCGCAGGAAGATCAGGCCCCCGTGCATCCCGGTACCGATGTGCCGGGCTCTGAACCTGGACCTCTTTCCCTTCCCTCCCTTCAGGCCGAGCACTATGACCAGCCCGCCAGCCATGTACTCGCCGAGGAAGTCCTGTGTATCGCCGCCGATGACCAGCACGGGGCGAAGCTTCCGGTATTCCTTCATGTGTATGGCGGCGCGGTAGCCCACCCCGTCGCGGATGAATATCCTCCCTCCCCTCATGCCCATGGCCACGATATCCCCGGCCCGGCCGTGCACCACTATCAAACCGCTGTTCATGGTGTTCCCCACTCCGTCCTGGGCGTTGCGGTCCACGGTGATGCGGGGTCCGTCCATGAAGGCTCCCAGGTCGTTGCCGGGGACCCCGTGGATGACGATGCGCACCGGGCGCCGGATGCCCGATCCTATATAGCGCTGCCCGAAGACGTTCTCCACCACGATCTCCTCGACGCCCTCCGAGGCGGCGCCCTTGATCATGTTGTTCAGCTCCCGGTAGTGCAGATGGCGGGCGTTTATCTTCACCCTGCCGTCGACACGCATGAAGACGCCCGGGAGACCGGCATGGTGGTCGACATCGATCTTCATTCCCGCTTCACCCCTACAACTCCGCGCTCCCCGTCACCCGTCCCTCTCCTCTCGGCATGCTTATTCCGCTCATCTCATTTTTTTCTTCGCAACCCGGCCCCTTCCTCCAACTGCGCGGCCGCGCCTCACAAATGAAGAGACGGGCCGGGCACCGGGAGGTTCCCCTTTCAGGCACCTGCGTGTTTAATGCCCAGTATGTCCAATTCCTCCCTGGTGAGGCCCACGCCCCGCAGGCGCAGGCGGTTGCCGCGCAGGCTCTCGATGGCGTTTATGCCCATCCCGCCCAGCATCTCCATTATCTCGTGGGACCAGGCGCGGAGGAGGTTCACCAGGCGGCGGGCCCCCACCTCGGGGTTGAGGCGCTTGGACAGGTAGGGATCCTGGGTGGCGATGCCCCAGTTGCACTTCCCGGTATAGCACTTCTGGCACACGTGGCACCCCAAGGCCACTAGTGCCGCCGTCCCGATGTACACCGCGTCCGCCCCCAGGGCTATGGCCTTGACGACGTCTGCGGAGGAACGGATGCCGCCGGCCACCACGATGCTCGCCCGGTTGCGGATGCCCTCTTGGCGCAGGCGGTCGTCCACCGCCGCCAGGGCCAGCTCGATGGGGATGCCCACGTTGTCCCTAATCATGGTGGGCGCTGCGCCGGTGCCCCCACGGATCCCGTCGAGGACTATGATGTCCGCCCCGGCACGCACCATCCCGGAGGCTATGGCCGCGGAGTTGTGCACCGCGGCGATCTTCACCGACACCGGTTTGCTCCAGTGGGTGGCCTCCTTGAGGGCGTATATGAGCTGGGCCAGGTCCTCGATGGAATAGATGTCGTGATGCGGGGCGGGGGAAAGGGCGTCCGTGCCCTTGGGGATCATGCGCGTGCGGGAGATCTCGGCGCTGACCTTCTCCCCCGGGAGGTGGCCTCCGATGCCCGGCTTGGCCCCCTGTCCTATCTTTATCTCCAGCGCCGCCGCCACCTCCAGGTAATCCGCGTGAACCCCGAAACGCCCCGAGGCCACCTGGCATATGGTATGCTCCCCGTACTTGTAGAGGTTGCGGTGCAGCCCGCCCTCCCCGGTGTTGTAGTAGGTCCCCGCCTCCGCCGCGGCGCGGGCCAGGGATTCGCAGGCGTTGTAGCTGATGGCCCCGTAGGATATGGCCGAGAACATGATGGGGGTCTCCAGTTTAAGCTGGGGGGTTATCCTGGTCTCCAGGGAGGGCTTGCCTCCCTTCCTTCCCACCTTAAGGGCGTCGGGCTTGGCCCCCAGGTAGGTGCGCAGCTCCATGGGTTCCCGGAGGGGATCTATGGAGGGATTGGTCACCTGGCTGGCGTCCAGGACTATGCGGTCCCAGTAGATGGGGTAGTCCTTGTCGCAACCCATCCCGGTCAGGAGGACACCACCCGTCTCCGACTGCTTGTAGATGTTCTGCAGGACCTCCCTGGTCCAGTTGGCGTTTGGGGGATGCTGGGTCGGGTTGTGCCTCACCACCAGGGCGTTGGTAGGGCACAGGGTGGCGCAGCGCAGGCAGCCCACGCATTTGCTCTCGTCGGCGAAGACGGCGTCCTCCTCCTCGTCGTACCAGTGCACCTCGAAGGCGCACTGCCGGGCGCAGACCTCGCACCGGATGCACCGGTAGTCGTCCCGGTCGATGAGGAACTGCGGTAAGAGGTAGCTCTTCAAGCTCTCCAGCCTCCCTATCAAGCCGAATCCGAAGCAGGAAGGGATATGACCTCGGCGCCCTTCGTCTCGATTTCCTCCATCTTCTCCGCCAGCTCGGCTATTATGGGTTCCCCTCCCTGCGGGATCCACGTCTCCTGAAGGCCGTCGTCCACCAGGTGGATGGGAGCCTCCTCGGAGGAGATGTACATGAATTCACCGCTGCGCCCGGCCACCAGGGGCCGCAGCCTGATGCGGTCCGTGAGCCCTATCATCTGGCTCCGGTTGGAGATGATGATGCTGAAGGGACCGTTGAGGAGCAGGGAACCGTATGTCTGGCGCAGGGCGGTGTGCACCTCCCGCTCTCGCGGCGGCATGCGGTCTATCTCCGTCCACAGGGGCGCGGCGAAGACCCTGGCCATGTCCTCTACGGTGAGCCCGTGCTTCCTCAGCAGCAGGTCCACCCCGTAGGCGATGACCTCGGTGTCCGTGTGCAGGGTGCAGATATACCCGAACATCTCAAGGTAGCGGCGGTTTATTCCGTAGGAGGAGATCTCCCCGTTGTGCACCACGGACCAGTCCAGGATGTTGAAGGGATGTGCCCCTCCCCACCATCCCTGGGTATTGGTGGGGAACCTGCCGTGGGCCACCCAGGTGTAGCCCTCATAGTCCTCCAGGCGGAAGAAGCGGCCGATGTCCTCGGGGAAGCCCACCCCCTTGAAGACCCCCATGTTCTTCCCGCTGGAGAAGACGAAGGCACCCTCTATCCTGACGTTGATGTGCATCACCGCCTGGACCACAAAATCGTCGGCCTCCCGCTCCGAGCAGACCAGGCTTTCCCTGGGCCGCAGGAAATAACGCCACAGGAGCGGGGGGTCGTCCACCCCCTCGCAGGGGCGAGTGGGGATGACCTCCGCGCCCTCCACATCGAACCTGCTCTTGAAGAATTCCTCCGTCTCCTCCCTGGCCCCCTGGTCGTCGTACATCATGTGGAAACAGTACAGCTCGGCGTACTGGGGATAGATGCCGTAAGCGGCGAAGCCGCCGCCCAGTCCGTTGCTCCTCTCCTTCATGTTGGAGATGGCCGTGATCATGGGTTCTCCGTTGAACCTCTCCCCACGGACGTTCATCATCCCGAATATGGAACACCCGGAGAAATCCTTGTCGTCGCGAAAGCGTACCTCTCTGAGCATGGCCGCTTATCTCCTTCTCCTCTCGCGCTCCTGCCGAGCCTCGCGCTCCTGCTTGGCCAGGCCGGCCACCGCCTCCACGATGCGTTCCTCCCTCATGGAGCGCGGGAAATGGATGTGCCCGAAGCCCTCCTCGAGGAGGAAACCCTTTATCCTCCGCACGTTGGCCCTCTCCTGGATGAGGGAGGTGAGGATTCCCGCCCTCTCTATCTTTCCGGCCACCAGCATGCCCACCAGCACATCTCCCCGGATAACCGCCTTGCGGTAATCGCCGTCCTCGCCCCGCCGGATGAGCACCTCATAAGAAGCGTCGGGCGGGTTGACCACGCCGGCGGAGAGCACGGGAAGCCCGAAGAACTCCACGGCGTTCATGGAGTTGCCGCCGGGATAAGGGGCCTCCTTCCCGGCCATGTTCAGGCCCGCGTACTTTCCCTGTAAGGCCGCCACCGGCCAGAGGGCGTTCACCGTGGGTTCACCGCGCACAAGGTCGTAGGCCGCCACGGCGTCACCGGCGGCGTAGACGTCCGGCTCGGAGGTCCGTTGATGCTCGTCCACCACGATCCCGCCCTCGCAGCGCAGACCCGCCACCTCGGCGAGCTCGGTGCGCGGCCTCACCCCCACCGCCACCACCAGGAGGTCGAAGTCCAGCTCCGCACCGTCATCGAGGACCGCCGTACCGCGGTATCCGCCGCGGGCCGCGACCCGCGAGACGCTGCGGCCCGTAAGTATCTCTATGCCCGATTCCCTGCAACGCGCGGCCACCATCTCCGAGGCCGTCTCGTCCAGGGCCAGGGGGAGGACACGGTCCATCCTCTCCACCACAACGACCTCGCATCCCCGGGAGTGAAGGGCTTCCGCAGCCTTCATGCCTATCAGGCCGGCCCCCATCACCAGCGACCTCAGGGGGCGGGACGTCAGGCGGAGCATGGTCCTGGCGTCATCCCAGGACACGAAGGTGAGGTACATCGCCTCCTCCAGTCCTTCTACCGGGGGCATAAAGGGGCGGAACCCGGTGGCCAGAAGCAGCCTCCTCCACTTATACCTCTCGCCATCCGAGGTCTCCAGGCACCGCCGCTCCGGGTCCACCGCCTCCACCTTGCTCCCCGCATGGAAGTCGATCTTCCGCCTGCGGTAATAATCTGGGGGGCGGTAGTACATCCCCTTCTCGTCGACGGTCCCCATCACCAGGTAGGAGATAAGGGGACGGGAATAACAGCGGCGCTTCTCCTCGCCGAACAGGGCCAGGCTACCGTCCGGGTCCAAGCTGCGGATGGCGTCACAGGCGTTGATGGCCGCCGCCGAGTTGCCCACCACCACGTAGTCGTATGTCCGCATGTCCGCGCCTCTTCCTCTTCTCCCGCGCGACCCTTTCCTATACCTCCCCCGGGGACTACCCTCGGGCGCCGGACGGGCCGAGTGCCAATCCGGTTCCATGCCTACGTGCGCCTACTCCTCGACCAGCACCAGGGCCTCGTTCGGGCAGTTGGCCACGCAGGCCGGCACCTCCAGGTCCGGGCAAAGGTCGCACTTCCCCACCACCTTCTTGCCCTCCCCGTCCCTGCGTACAGCCCCGTAAGGGCAGACCAGGATGCAGGTCCAGCAGCCCACGCAACGCCGGGAGTCGTGGACCACCACTCCCGACACGCCATCCCTCTGCATGGCCCCCGAGAGGCAGGCCGTGATGCAGGGGGCCTCCTCGCAGTGCCGGCACTGCAGGGCGAAGGAGACGTGGCCGTGCTCCTCGACCTCCACCCTCTTGGCCGGCCTCCGCTCCTTCTTGAAGGCTTTGATGATGTTCCGGCTCTTGGAGTGCTGGACGATGCAGTGTATCTCGCATAGGCGGCAGCCGATGCAGTATTCCTCACGGGGGATTATGCGTTTCAACTATCTACCGCCTTTCGCAAGGCCATCGGTCTTGCCTTTCGCAAGGCCATCGGTCTTCCTCGCGGGTTCGGGATGACGAACCCGGCGTCCTCACCGCATCCGGGTCATAGAATATATTAATCGCAAAACCTGCCCACGACCATTGACAGTCTAACCCCTGGAGGTGACAGAGAGCACCGCTCCAGGGACTTTACGCCTTGAGGCGTATAGTCTATAATAATCGGCAATAGGTAACCTATTACCTATAATAAGCCTAATAATTGCTATGTCAAGACCATATAACGGTAAATAGTTGCCGATTATGAATGAGGATGCCTTTCTGGAGCGCAAGACCCTCTCCATCCTGGAGGTCCTCCAGGAGGCGGGTAAACCCCTCGGGGCGAGGGCCGTCTCACGGGAGCTGTCCCGCAAAGGGCTGGACCTCAACGAGAGGACGGTGCGCTATCACCTCCTCCACCTCGACGCCAGGGGGTACACACGCCTGGTGGGAAGGAGCGGACGGGTTCTCACCGAGAAGGGGGCCAGGGAAGTGGAGGGTGCCCTGGCCGTGGAACGCCTGGGCTTCGTCAATGCGCGCATAGACGACCTCGCCTGGCGCGCCGACTACGACCTGCGCACGGGAAAGGGCCGCGTGGTGGTGAACATCACCTTCTTCCCTCAGGAACAGGAGCCGAGGGCCATGGAGGCCATGCGCGGCGCCTTCCGGGCCGGCCTCTGCCTTTCCGACCTGGTGCAGCGATCCGGTCCGGGCGGGCGCATCGGCCGGTTGGAGGTGCCCTCCGGGATGGTGGGTTGGGCGACCCTGTGCAGCGTGACCCTGAACGCCGTGTTCCTTCGCCACGGGATACCGGTGGAATCCACCTTCGGAGGCCTCCTGGAGATGCAGGATGGTAGGCCCCGCCGCTTTACGGAGATCATCAGCTACTCCGGCTCCACCCTGGACCCCATCGAGATCTTCATCAAGGGAAAGATGACCGGCGTCCACGCCGCGGCGGAGACCGGCAACGGGAGGATATGCGCCTCCTTCCGGCAGATCCCGGCCAGCGCCCGCGAGCGGGCCGCCGAGATACTGGAGGAGATGAAGACCGCCCGCATGGGAGGCCTAGTGGTGCTGGGGAAACCGGGGCAGCCTTGCCTGGAGATACCCTGTCCCAAGGACCGGGTCGGCCTGGTGGTGGCCGGAGGGCTCAACCCCCCCGCGGCGGCGGAGGAGCTAGGGGTGGACACCTACTCCCGGGCCATGGCCGATCTGGTGGACTATTCGCTGCTGGTACCCTTCTCCAAGGTAAGGCCCTGAAGGAAGGCGGTGAGCCCTTATGCCGAACGGGACCTCTCGGGGACCGGTTCTGGAGATAGTGGACCTGGTCAAGGAGTTCCCGAGGCCGGGACGGGGACTTCGCTCCTACCTCCAGCCCGGCTGGAGGCGGGGGAAGGTAAGAGCCCTGGACGGGGTCAGCTTCTGCGTGAGCGGCGGTAGCATCTTCGGGATACTGGGGACCAACGGCGCGGGCAAGACCACCCTCCTGAGGATAATCATGAACCTCCTGCTCCCCACCTCGGGAAAGGTCACGGTCATGGGCCGCGAGCTGGAGAGAAACGACTACCGGTACCGGCGCCAGCTGGGGATGGCCTCCGGGGAGGAACGCAGCTTCTACTGGAGGCTCACCGGGCGGCGTAACCTGGAATTCTTCGCTTCTCTCCAGGGCTTGGAACGCCGCGTCGCGTCGCGGCGGATAGACGACGTCGCCTGCCTTCTGGGACTGGAGGAGAACCTGGACGTACCCTTCTCCGACTACTCGGCCGGGATGCGCCAGAGGATGTCCCTGGCCCGGGCCCTCCTGCACGACCCCGAGATACTCCTGCTCGACGAGCCCACCCGCTCCCTCTCCCCGGAGACCGCCCTCCCCCTGCAGGACTTCATCCGCCGCAGGCTGGTTGAGGAGAGGGGCAAGACCGTGCTCCTGGCCACCCAGGACATGCGCGAAGCGGAGAGGCTTTGCCGGGAGCTGGTGCTCCTGGACCGGGGACGGATCCTTTATGCCGGACCGCTCGACGAGCTCATGGAGAGAGGTAAGGGGGAGCTGGGAGAAGATGCCCGGCTGGAGGACATCTTCGTGGCCTTGGTGGGTGGTGGGGGGTCGGGCGTTGCCGGAGGTGCGCGGTGAGAAAGTGCCTGGCTTTCCTGAAACGCGATTTCCTCATCGAGACCAGCTACCGCTTCAACTTCCTCCTCTCCCTGGCCGGCCTGCTCTTCTCCGTCACCATCTTCTATTTCCTGGGGAAGATGGTGGATCCTTCCATGGTGAGAGGGTCGGCCGACGACTATTTCTCCTTCGCCCTGGTGGGGATGGCCCTGGCCCTGTTTTTACGCACCGGCCTGGGGTCCTTCGCGGAGAGCCTGCGCGAGGAGCAGATGGCCGGGACCCTGGAGGCGGTCATGTCCACCCCCACCTCCCTGGTGACCGTGGTCCTCTCCTCCTCCCTGTGGCGCTTTACCTTCACCTCCCTGGCCGCCCTGGCCTTTTTGGGGACGGGGGCCCTCTTCGGCGTCTCCTACGCCGGGGCCAACTGGGGCGCCGCGCTGCTCATCTTCGCCCTCACCGTCGCCGCCTTCTCCTCCCTGGGCATAATCTCCGCCTCCTTCATCGTCACCTTCAAGCGCGGGGACCCCGTCAACTGGCTGGTGAGCAGCCTTTCCGTGCTCCTCGGCGGGGTCTTCTACCCGGTCACCGTGCTCCCCGCATGGCTGAGGCCTCTCTCCAAGGCCCTTCCCATCACCTGGTCCCTGGAAGGGCTGCGCGCCGCCCTCCTGCGCGGAGCGGGCCTGCACGAACTGCGCGGGAAGATGGCCGTACTGGCAATCATTACCATTACTCTGCTCCCCCTCAGCCTGGCCCTCTTCCGCCTCGCCGTGAACCACGCTCGAAAGACGGGAACCCTCTCCAAGTACTGAACCGCGGCCCCGCCTTTCCGAGACCGGCCTTTCTTGCCCTATCTCCCGCTTTTTTTCCGGCTCCGCCCGCCAGGTTCCGAACTCCTTCGTCCGAGCCACGAACCCGGCCTCGCGCTTCGACCTCCCCCCGTCCGTTTAAAACTCCGCGCTGAGGGCAGGTATAATAATGCCGACCGCGGCTCGGCGGCAGACGTCCTTTACCAGCGGCCGTCACGGCGTATCGGAATCCGGGGGCCGGCGCCATCGGGGGAACGGAGGAGGTAACATGGAAGGGCTCTTCTTCGCGGACGTTGAGCAGAGGGAAGTGCAGATAACCGGGGGCTCCTGCGCCGTTCCGATCCTTTACCGGGAGGTCTTCGCCGTGGCCGGGATATTCCTTGCCCCCACCCTGAAGCTCCGCGACCTGCTGCCCACATCCAAGCTGGTGCCGGCGGAGGTGATGCCCGGAAAGGGCCTCCTCGCGGTCATGGCCTTCGATTACCGGGACACGAGCCTCGGTCCTTACCGGGAACTGGCCATAGCCGTGCCGGCGCGCTACCGGCCGCGAGTCAACCCCATGCTCATCCCGCCCCTGCGCATGGCCGCCTCCCTCTCCTTCGAGGCCTTCGTCTGGCAGCTCCCGGTGACCACGGAGGTCGCCCTCCACGCCGGCATCGACATCTGGGGCTATCCCAAGTTCATGGCGGAGATCGGTTTCGAGGAGGGCGAGGAAACGGTGACCTGCACCCTCGAGGAGCAGGGCAGGCATATACTGACCCTGGAGGTGAAGAAATCCCTGCCCCGCATGAAGACCTATTTCGACTTCAACACCTACACGGTGAAGGACAGGGAACTGCTCTTCACCTCCATCCGGGGACTGTCCACCTCCCTCGGAAGGAGCTTCCTGCCCGGAACCGCCCGCATGACCCTCGGGGAGCATGAGATCTCGAGGAAGATCCGCGAGATAGCGCCGGGGAAGAGCATCCATTCCCTGTACATCCCCCGGGCCCGGATGCTCCTGCCCGAGGCGGAACAGCGCCTGCCCCTCTGAAATACGCCCTGCGGCAATTCCCGGCCTCGGTTCCGGTCATTTCGAGCTCATTCCTTCACTCGGCCTGAAAACGCATTGTACCGGGATGCAGATCAGCGGAGGGGGATCCCCGTAGGCCCGTCCGCGAGCTCCCAGAAAGGTATTTCCTTTGTCACCGAAGAAAAATCCGTTGAGTTTGAAAAGGTGTCGGGGTCTTGCTTGAAGGAACCGGATATGGGGAGGTAGGGGCGATGAGAGGTTTCGTCGAGTTCGTGCGTAAACAAGGTGTTGTGGGCATGGCCATAGGCTTTATCGTGGGCGTGGCCACCGGTGCGCTGGTGAATGCCCTGGTTACCGACCTCATCAATCCCATCATAGGAGCTATTATAGGTAAGGTCACCCTGGACGAGCTCACTTTCACCATTGGGAAGTCCGTCTTCAAGTACGGGCATTTCATCGGCGTCCTCATCAACTTCCTGCTCATCCTGGCCGTGGTCTACGTCCTCTTCAAAGTCCTGCGCCTGGAAAGGCTGGATATCGAGGAAGAAAAGGATTGACCGCGCCATTTGGCCCGCCGACGGGTATCGTATCCCAGATCTTCCGGAGAACGCTGCAGGGGAGGCCGACCTCCGAAGGCCGAGGTCTCATCAAGAGGATTGCAAGGGTCAAAAGGCGTTTTCTTTCCCTGCCCATCTGTTCCCGTAACCCGCTTATCCCAAAAGAACTCGAGGCCTGAGGCAAGGCAATCCCGAGGCGGGTGATCAACGGATCCCTCAGATCCGATGAACGGGCGGATGGCGGCCTTCCCCCGCCTGAGGGATTACCGACCCGGCTGCATATATCGCTGGGGTCAGCCGAGGTGCTCGGTCTTGGCCTCGATGCCCGCCTCCGCGGTGGTCTCCTTGAAGACGCCCTCCCAGATTCCCAGGGCCACGGCCAGCTCCTGGTGGTCCTTCGCGTACTCGTGAAGCGGGATGCCCTGCATGGTGGCGTCGATGGCCTGGCGGAAGGCCCGGGCCCCGGCCGTGGGCCCCATGGGATGAGCGTGAATGCCCCCGCCGGAGCCGATCATGATCTCCCTGCCGAGGTCCGCCACGCAGGTGGGGACCATCTCCGGGGTTATGCCCCCGGAGGGCATGGGCATGGAGGGCTTGATGTTGTGCATGGGGTAGTGCATGACGTCCGCCGTGTACACGAAGCGGTCCTTGAGATAGGGCGCCTTGCCGTACGGCGCCGGGAAGACGATGGCGTCAGCCCCGGCCAGGCGGGGCAGTTTGGCCAGGACCAGGTGAGAGGCGATGCCCGAGATGGGCGACTCGTAAAGAGCGCCGGCGCAGTCCATGTGCGCCAATATGGGCACGTTTATGTCCGGGTCCTCGGCCAGGGCCTGCAGGGCGGGGAGCCCCACGGCCAGGTAGTTGACCATGATGGCGTTTGCCCCGGCGTCCACGGCGCGCTTGGCCACCTCGAACATCTTGGGCAGGTTGTCGGAGACGTTCACCGTGTACAGGGTGTGCTCCCCGGTCTCCTCGTAGACCCTCCTCTCCATGGCCATGTAGGCGCGCACCCTGTCCTCCACGCGGTTGAAGGCCATGTCCGCGATGAGCTCGTCGTCCTTGATCACGTCGCACCCGCCCAGGGCCGCCTCGTAGAACAACTTCTCCCCCACCTCGCAGGAATACCCGGTGCAGGGTTTTATCATGTTGTTGAGCAGGGGGCGGCGCTCCTTCATCCCCAGGGCCTCGTAGATGCCGTCGATACCGAACTTGGGGCCCCGGAACCCCTCGGTGTACTTCTTCGGAAAGTAGAGGTCGAGCAGCTTCACCTTCCCCGCCATGGAGATATTTCCCACCACAGCGGTGAGCAGCATGGGTATCTGGTGCTCGATGTTGCGGAAGGGGAAGGCGATCTGCACCACGTAGGTGCGCTCCTCCACCCCCCTGGGCACCTCGAACTCGTAGAAGGGCACCTCGTGGATGCCGATGACCTTGGCCACGTGCTTGGCCCTCACCTCCGGCGTCTCCCCGGGGACCGGGGTCCAGGTCCCCGTGGACTGCTCCACGGCCAGGAAGGGGGCCAGGTAGTACATGATGGCCTCCCGGGGGAGGGCGGCGTAATAGGTGGCCACGATGAACTCGTCGTAGTCTATGCCCTCGGGCAGGGCTTTCGGCTGGGCTTCGTAATAGAGCATCTCCTCCTACCTCCTCGTCTATCCGGCTTCGCAGGCCTCCTCGCCCTGGTTAAGGCGGCGGCAGAGGCCGCACAGGTTTCCGTACAGTTCGCGGAAAACGCCGTACAGTTCCTCGTACTCCGGGACGCAAGCGGTGTCGGGCTCGAAGGTCCGCCGCACCCGCACCGCCTTCTTCAGGTCGCGGTACCCTTCGTATTCGCCCAGGGCCGCCGCCACCGCCAAGGCGCAGCCGATGGCCCCCGCCTCCTGAGGATCGGCCACCGCCTCGATTTTCCTCCTGGTAACGTCGGCCATGATCTGCATCCAGACGTCGCTCCGCGCGCCCCCGCCGATAGCCCTCAGGGTGCGGCAGGGGAACCCGGCGTCCGCCACCGTGTCCACCAGCCAGCGGAAGTTGTAGGCCACGCCCTCGTATATGGACCGCAGGAGGTGCTCCCGGCTGTGGTTCAGGGAGAGGTTGACGAAAGCGGAACGTATGGTGGTGTCGGTAATGGGAGCCCTCTCCCCGAAGAGCCAGGGGGTGAAGAGCAGGCGCTCCGCTCCCGGCTTCACCTTCTCCACCACCTCGTCGAGCACGGCGAAGATGGCCATCTCGTCCCCCCTCCGCGCCGCTTCCTTTTTCTCCCCCTCGGTGGCGAAGTTGTCGGCGAACCACTTCAGGCAGGCCCCGGCGGTCTCCGTCTCCCCGATCATGAGGAACATCTCCGGGTCCGCGGAGGCCACGGAGACGATGCCGTTCTTCCCCAGGTTCTTGGGCTTCCTAACGGAGACCACCAGCCATCCCGAGGTCCCCAGGTAGATGTGGCCGTCCCCGTGCTCCAGGGCTCCGGAGCCGGTGGCCGCGGCGGGCACGTCTCCCATGCCCCCGATGACCGGTACGCCCGCCTCCAGCCCCATCTCCTCCGCCGCTTCGCGGGTGAGCAGGCCGACAACCTCCACGGAGCTCTTGATGTCCGGCATCTTCTCCAGGGGTATTCCCAGCAGGCGCGCGAACATCCTGTCCCATTCCCGGGTCTTGTTCTTCAGTATCCCGGTGACTCCCGCCCCGGTGTGGTCGATGATCATGTTCCCGGTGGCCCTGAAGACCAGGTAACCGGTGACGTCCAGTATCTTGTGGGTGGCGGCGAAGACCTCTGGCTCCTTCTCCTTTATCCAGAGTATCTTACAAACGACGTCCTTCCCCGAGGGGACTGCGCCGGCCAGGGCCATGAGCACCCGCGAGCCCCCGAACCTGCGCACCAGCCTGGCGGCCTGCTCGTCGGCCCGGCTGTCGATCCAGATGATCGCCGGGCGCAGGGGGACGCCCTTCTCGTCCACCGGGAGCACTCCCAGCATCTGGCCGGCGAACCCCATGCCCGCCACCTGGCGTGGATTGATGCGGCTCTCCTTGAGGACCTTGCGGGTGCTCACGGTCACCGCCATCCACCAGTCGAGCGGATCCTGCTCCGCCCAATGAGGGTGGGGATAGGAGGTCGGATAGGGTTCAAAGCAGGAGGCCACGATGTTTCCGCCCAGGTCGGTCAGCACCGCCTTGCTGCCGCCCGTCCCCACGTCATGGGAGATGATGAACTTCTCGCTCATTTGGAGGTCACCACCGTTCAAGGATCATGCGGATCGATTCTCCGCGCCGGACCCGTTCCGACCCCCCACGCGGCCTCAGAACTTGAGGTCCAGGGTCTCCACCTTGCCGTCCTTGTCCACGTGCTCTATGTAAATGGGAGCGCGGTCCCCCTTGCCGCTGGACTTGATCAACTCGCCGGCCAACTTGATCATGTCCATGGGATCCACGGCGGCCTCCGGCGGGAAGACCCCCTTCATGGCGATCTTTCCCTGCCCCATGACTATGGCCCCCAGGGCGGCGGGTATGCCCGTTCCCTCGCCCATCCCCATGCCCCTGGAGGACATCTGGAAGATGTAGGTATGGGGTTCGCCGTCCTTGGTCCCCTTGACCACGATCTTCAGGCATCCCCGCGGGGAGTCGATACCCGCCTCCTTGAGCAGGGCGTCGCGCCTGGAGAGGACGAAAGCCACGGCGAACTCGCGGGGTATGACCTTCTGGCCCTGCACCTCCAGCGGCTCGTCGGAGGTGAGCCCCAGGCGCACCATGTCCTTTATCAGGTTGGCGTAGGACACCGGGATGACCAGCCCCAGGTTGGTCACCCTCCTCACGCCCTTGATGTACTTGGGAAGGGTTATGGTCTCCGGATGGGGGTAGGCGTAAACGGGGTAAGTCCCCACATCGCGGAAATCCGTCATCTCCTCCAGGGCCTTCCCGCTCTCCTCGAAGAGGCGCACGGTACGGTATTCCCCGTCGAGGAACATGGGGATGTCTATCTCCATGGAATGGAAGCGGTGCTTGATCACCGCCGGGCCCTCCACGGGCTCGCCTCCGTGGGCGTGATAGATGTCCACCGAGTCCACCTGGTCGAGAAGGGTCTGCGCGGTGAACTTAACCAGCAGGTTGGCCATCCCCGGCGAGCTGCCCATGCCCACCAGCGCCGAGACCCCGGCCGCTTTGGCCTGCTCGTCCATGGCCAGCATCTCCTGCGTGGCGTCCATGTCGTCGCAGATGTCCACGTAGTTCACGCCCGCCTCGATGGCCGCCCGCAGGATGGGAGGTCCGAAGCGGTAAAAGGGCCCCACGCAGTTCAGTACCACGTCGGAACCGGACATCACCTCCCTGAGGGACCCCGCGTCGTCGGCGTCCACCGCGGCCGCGGAGACCTTGTCCCCCAGTTCCGCGGCCAGACGACGGGCGGCTTCTTCCTCCTTGTCGGCTATGACCAGCTCCGAGAAGTACCCGCCGGCGGCCAGTGCCCGCGCCGCGGTGCTCCCCACCGCTCCGCATCCGCCGAGAATGGTCAACCTGGACATCTCTTACCTCCTCTTCCTCATCTTTCCCTCGGCTTGCCGCCCTCAACCTTTTCTCTTACGCCCGCCATTTCGGGGGAAGCGCCGCCTCCTCCGCCCGCGGAGCCCGAAGGCTCGGCGCTCTTCCCTTTAGCCGTCCGTCCCCCGTCTGCGGGCTTTGGTTCCGGGACCCCCCCGCCCCTACCCCTCCCGGCACCCACCGCCTTTCCTCCCCCCGACACGGCTTCCGCCCCTGCCTTGCCGCCCGCGAAGGCACGGAGCATCTCCATGGCCATGTCCATGGCCCGGCGCAGGTCGAAGGAGCTGGAGTCCTCCAGCCACTGTATCTCCATCCCTTCCACCAGGCCCATGAGCATGCAAGCCAGGTAATAAGGGTCGTAGGGGGGGAAGACACCTTCCTCCACGCCCTGGGCCATTATCTCCTGCAGCTTCTCCTTGGTGCGGTTGATGTATTGGTAGAGCCGCTCCACGTGCTGCGGGGAGAAGGTCTCCAATTCCTCGGCGCGCATCTTCCAGGAGAGCTTGCAGTAATCGCGGTCCCGGTAATAGAGGTCGATTATCTCCCTGCCCAGCCAGAACAGTTTATCCCAGGCGTTGCCCTCCCTCTCCGCGGCTCGCTCCACCAGGTCGAGGAACTCGCGATGCATGTCCTCGATGAGGGAGAAGTAGAGGTCTTCCTTGGATTTCCAGTACCAGTATAGGGTGCCCTTCCCAAAGCCCGCTTCCAGGGCTATCTCGGACATGGTAGTGCGGTGGTATCCCTTGGCGGAGAAGAACTTGAGGGCGGCCCGCTTGAAGGCCTGCTCCCGCTCGTCCTTCGCCGGATTCCTCCTCAACCCCAGGGTCTTCCTCTCCGCGGCCATCCACGTGCCCTTTCGCTATACCGCCCCCAACGTCACAGGAAACCGGTCCTCTCGCCCGCCTCCCGCTGATTGTCCGACGCCCGGGGCTCGACCCCTTACCGAGACCGACGAGACCCCTCCTTCGTGTTGAGACCGCCGAAGCCCATTCTTCGGGATTCGCCGCCTTCGGGCTCCCCGCGGGAGATGGCTCCCCGTCGTCGCTCGATTCCTTCCGCCTCCGATGGGCATCCTCCGCCGCTTTCTCCGCCGTCGATATTTTAGACCAACCGGTCAGTCTTATTATGAAAAAGTATATGTCAACCGTCAATACTTGTCGCTACCTCAGCGCGAGGACCTGATGGCCTTATCGGAGAACGAAAAAAGGTGGGCCGACCGTCAATGCCCGTTCCACCCGATCATTGTCTTCGGTCGATCTTTAATCTTCTTATATCCCCTCAATTCCGGATGGCACCAGACCTTAGTGCGTTGGAGCCTGCATATCGGCCTTTCGGCCGACAAGATGGACCCTATGCCCCCACCAACATACCTGTGCCCGTGACCGTCACCGTTGCATCGCCGGGGTAAGCACCATTTTCCAGATAATGGATTTAATATCCTGGACGCTCTTCCAAGCCTTGGAGTGCGACATGTGGCTCACATGTGACCGGATAACGCCGTTTTAGGCCCCCGCCCTCCCTCATAGGTTTCTTCTTCCCGCCCCGGGAACGTCCGCCGAGCCTGTTCAGGGGCCTGAGTTGCCCCGCCTTCCTCAGGCCAGGCGGACGGAGATCTCCAGGTCTCCGTCCTCGGCCAGCGACCATTCCACCCGGGACCGCTCCGCACGGTAGGCCATCTCCACCAGGGCCTGAACGGTGCCCACCATCATCAGGTGGAGGGTGGAGTTCTCCACGGTCAGGGAAAGGCCGCGCCGCCTACCCTCGAAACGGGCCAGGTTGCCCATGCCCCGTAGCCCTATCATGCGGCGGAAGGTGTCCGCATCCCTCCACCACTCCTCGTTGGACCACGCCTCCCGGATATAACGCCGCATGGCCTCGATGACCGTCTCCGGTATCACTTCCCCGAGCTCCGCCTCCAGGTCGTCGAAGACGGCATCCAGCGCCAGCGGGCCGAAGAGGGCCATCCTCCTCCCGGTCTCCGGATTGGTGACCAATCCCCGCTCCGTGTCCCAACCATGCCGCGAGACCTCCAGGGGTACACCGCATAGGTCGCACCTCTCGTACTCGATATCCCCCGGCTTGAAAGCATACCTCTTCCTCCTCTGCAGGCGTTCCTGAAGCTCCAAGGGATGGGGGGACGGAAAGGCGCGAAAGCAAAAGAGGCCCTCCTCCATTTCCTCGTACTTCACCCACATCTCCCGGCCCTCGAAGGCCTCCACCGTCCCCAGGAGGTCGGCGGCGGCGAAATACACGGAGTAGGGACGCACGTAGAGCTCCTCCCTCCAGGGGTAGGGATCCCCCGTCTCCCAGGTCCTGCCAAGGTGACCGTCGCCGTAGCCGTATGCCCTCCCGATGTCCATCATGGACACGCTTATGGCCCTCGCCCGGGCCATGACCTTCTCCCTTTCCTCCGGGGGAGAGCCCTCCTCCGTGGCCTCCCGGGAACTCCCCTCCTCCCCCAGCAACCTCTGCATGTACCTCTTCGTCTCCCTGGCCCTGCTCTCGATGACGATGTGGCTCACCGGCCTGCCTATCAACTCCTCGATTCCCTGTATGACCCCGTCGATGGTCTCCGATTCGAAGAACACCATGCGGTTCAAGGGGGACCTGGAAAGGGAGATGACACCGTTCGGTTCCCATCTGTGCTCTTTACCGATGAAGGACGGTAGCCCACAACCGGAGCAGGTTTCCATCGCCGCACCTCCTGCCTTCAGTCAAATCCGCAGGATGGATGCCCCACCCATCGCAGATTGCCAAGCCGACGCCACGCTCGTCCACCGGTCGATTCACTGACCTTAAATATATCGGCGAAAGTAAGCGCATGTTTTAGCGCGAGATTGTGGGGTCGAACCCCACCACCCCGCTTCCCCCGAGGTGAAGGAGCCCGAAGAAGAGCCACCAGGAGGCCGCACCGGCTCGCACGCCATGCCGAGAACCGTCCCACAGGATGACCACCCGCACGGGAATGGCCTCCTCACCGGAGTTCAAGGTCGAGCCTCGGGAGGTAGGGCCTCCCGGCCGGCCTTGAGCAGCCGGGACAGCTCAACGGCCCGTTGCACGGTGGAAACCGCGCTGGCCACGCCCAACTGGTCGCGGAGTACGAGCCTCCTGTCGTCCCCCTCCCTCCTCCCCGTTCCCTCCAGGGAGGAAAAAGCCGCGCCTCCCTGCAGTCCTATATCCGGCGAGGCTATGACCATGTTCACGGCGTGGAAGAACTGGTGCACGGTGAGGAGGGCCATCTCCAGGCCGGCCATGCGAAACCAGGCCACGGCTATGGCGCCGCCCACCTTGTCGCGAAGCATTCCCGCCGTGAGATTGCCGTGTACGTAGATACGCATGCGGTCTATGCACGCGGCCAGGTGCCCGGATAGGCGCCCGAAATACACTGGGGTGGCCAGGAGGAGCACGTCGCAGGCTTCCACTCGGGGGTAGACCTCACCCATATCGTCCTGCCGGGAGCAGCGCCGCTCTTCCTCCTGCTTCCTCAGACACCAGTTGCAGTGAACACAGTCCTCCACCCGCAGGTCCGCGAGGTGGAGGATCTCCCAGCGGACTCCGGGGCGCCCGTCCTGGCTGCGCAGAGCGGCCTCCAATAGGGCGGCCACGTTTCCCTCCCTGACCGGGCTCCCGCAGATCCCCAGGATGCTGACCTCCGGCAGTTGGGCCGCGGAGCTCATGACACCTCGCTGATGAAGGGAAGAACGGGGATGCGGACGTAGGCCACGGTCCCCTCCCCGGGCGTGGCCTTGAAGGAGAGCTCGCCACCCATGGACTTCACGAACCTCCGGCAGACCAGGAGGCTTCTGGCCCTCCGCCCCTCGGGTCGGGATTGCTCCTCGACCGCATCCGCGCGGGTGATCTCCCTGATAACCTCATCCGGTATACCCGGCCCCTGGTCCTCGACACGCAACAGTATCTCGTCACCCCACCTCTCCACCCCCAGGATCACCGGGCTTCCGGGGGGCGAGAAACGGAAGGCGTTATCCAGAAGGCACATGAGCGCTTCACGGAGGAGCCTCTTATCCGCGTGCACCCGGGGAAGGTCCTCCTCGAGCTCGAGGAAGATCTCCCCGGCTCTGCCTCTCCGGGCGTAGTAGTCCCTTAGGTCCCTGGCCAGAGCCGCCAGGTCGATGCCCCGCGCGGAGAGGACCACCCTCGGGACCGCCTCCTCTCCCGGAGCGGCCAGGAGGTCCATGGGAACCTCGTCCCCTCTGGAAAGGCGAGCGATCTGCAGATAATCGTGCTCCTCTTCCCCGCCACCCCCGAGATGTTGACCTCTGGAATGTTTCCTGTCCATCCCCCCCGCCCCTTGCGCGCCCTCTCCTTCCGGGCCGGTGCCGTCCGGCGCGCTTGCGCCATCCCCGCCCCGACCGGGGCTGCCCGGCTCCTCCGGCTCACCGGCTCGAGAGGCCATGCGCGGGCGCAGGGCGAGCATCGCCTCGCCCGCATCCCTTCCCAGGGACTGCAGAGCCTTCTCCGCAGCCTCATCGGATTCCCCGGCCTGCGGGTCGGCGAACACCAGCGCGCCGACCACCGAGTCCTCCGCCCTGAGGGGGAGCAGGAGCAGCGAACGCCACCGCCTCTCCCGGAGAAGTGAGACAAGTGTTTCCGGCCTCTCCAGCATGGAGGACATGTCCTCCCATCCCTCACGGGGAACACCCCCGTGGATGCCCAGGCGGAACATGGCGGCCTCCCGGCATACCCGCGTGTAACCGGGGCGCAGGACGATCCTCCTCAACCTTTCCCGGTCCCTTTCCCCCAACCCGCGGGAGGCCTCGAGTGAGGCCTGGCCTTCCTCCAGCAGGAACGCCGCTCCCGCCTGGTAACCCACCACGTCCTCCGCGAGCTCCAGGCAATGGTCGAGAAACTGTTCCCAGTCCTTGCTCCTCGCCGCCCTTTCCATTATCTTCCAGCGCATGTCGAGCGAGGCCACCCTATCCCGAAGCGCCGCCATCTCCTCCGCTTCACCGGCCTCCTCCTGCATGAGGAGCGCGTACTCGCGGATCTTGTTTCTCACTTGGTACGCGGGACGGGCGGTCAACCTCAGGTTCTTCTTCCCCCTCTTCGTCCTGATCGTTACCGTCTTCTCCATCTCCTCCCCTCGGGCAACGACGCCCTCCGCCAAGGCCTCCACCTCACTCCTCGCCTCGTCGGGGAAGAGCTCTCCCAGGAGGGCCCCGATGGCCCTGTCCCGGGATACGCCCAAAAGCTCCTCCGCCCGGGAGCTCATGAGGGTCACGCGGTAATCCGGCGTGAAACAGATCAGTGGCGACCGCGTGCTGTCCAGCAGGTTCCACACGCGCCGCAGCTCCTCGTTCCGTTCCTTCTTGAGCCGTGCCTCGGAGGTGACGTCCCGTCCCAGGCCCAGCATCACCGTCTCCCCGGCTTCGCTCCAGAGGATGACCGTTACCGCCAACACGAAGAGGGTCCCGTCCGGGCGCTTGAACTCCAGCTCGCCCCTCCAGGGGGTGGCGTGCACCGTTTCCGCCAGGTACTCGAGGGTCTTCTTGGCTTTTTCGTGGACCAGGAAGAAGGAGAGAGGTCTTCCCAGTACCTCTTCCGCCGTGTGTCCCAGCGCCTGGCACAAGGCTGCGTTGGCGTATACGAGGCCGGTCTCCCCGTCCAGGAGAAAGGCCGGGTCCGCCAACCGGTCAAGGAATCCTCTGATCTCTACCGCAGCCTCCGGTACGAGCATGGTAAGCTGCGCGCCCTCCGGGCGGCGCGGCGGCGCGGCGGCGCCGGGAAGGGTCGTGGTGATGCTGACCATGCTCCCCGTGCTCCCCAGCGCCTCCAGCGGATAGGGGGTTATGGAGACGTTGAGGCGCAGGAGATGCTTTCCGAGCCTGTAGGCCATGGCGTAGTTTTCCACTCCGCGACCACGCCTGGTCTTGGCCAGCAGGTCCTTCAGCGCGCTGTAAAGAAGGGGGTTGACCTCCCGGAGGGGGGTTTTCCGCGCTTCCTCGAGGGGCCGTTCGAGGAACACCTCGGCGTCCCGGTTCCCCTCCAGAACCCGGTCTTCCCCGTCCAGGAGAAGGGATGCGTGGAGGGCGCCCCGGTCGCCTTTCTCCATCTCCGTCCTCCTCTCCTCCTCTCCAGCAGCCTATGGACATCCTCTTCCTCGATGATACCGGACAACACCGGGCGGCACGAAGGAAACGAAAAACCTCCGCGAGCAATCGTCCCGCCGCGGTATGCCCAAAGTGAATATTCGATTACCGCCGCTTTTCTACCTTCTCCCACGCTCCCGGGAAGCCATGCCGTACCCGGTGAGCGCGAGCGCCGCCTAAACCCGGCGGCGCGCCAGGACGATAACCTCAATGCCGTGCGGCGGAGGTGATGGTATGGCGGTTCACCTGCTCCGTTTTCCCGTTCAGGTGGTCTTTGGAGAGGAGGCCATCAGGGAGATTCGCTCCTTTGCCCGGAGCTTCGGTAAACACGCCCTTCTGGTCACCGGGGACGGTCCCACCGCCTCCCTGCCCGCCGTGGAATCCATACGGGAGATGCTGGCCGAGGAAGGCATCGCGGTGTCCCTCTTTTCGGAGGTGAAATCGGATCCCGACGTGGAAACGGTGGAAAAAGGTGTGGCCACGGCACGGGAGGTGGGCTGCGACTTCGTCATCGGGTTCGGCGGGGGAAGCCCCATGGACGCGGCCAAGGTCATCGCCGTCCGCCTGAACAACGAGGGCGACATCGCCTCCTGGGAAGGGGTGGGAAGGGTCCCCGGCAGGGCCAAGCCGCTGATATGCATCCCCACCACATCGGGAACCGGAAGCGAGGTGACCTGGGTGGCGGTGATATCCGGAGGGAAACGGGGGCAGAAGATGTCCATCGTAAGCCATCACCTCTACCCCGTGCTGGCCATCGTCGACCCCCGCCTCAGTTACACCATGCCGCCCGAGCTCACCGCCGCAACGGGGATGGACGCCCTCACCCACGCCGTGGAATCCCACGTGGCGCGAAAGTCCTGGGAGCCCACCAGGGCCCTCTCCCTGAAGGCCGCCGGCCTGGTCTTTTCCTACCTGGAGAGGGCGTGCCAGGACGACTCGGACGCCGAGGCGCGCCGCGGCATGTCCCTGGCCTCCATGATGGCCGGGATGGCCTTCACCACATCGGGGCTGGGGCTGGCACACGCTCTCTCTCATGCCCTCGGCGCCCACTTCAAGGTCCCCCACGGCGTGGCCAACGCCGTCCTGCTTCCGCACGTCATGCGCTTCAACCTGGCGTCCGCTCCCGAAGCCTATCGTGAGCTGGCCGCCGCCATGGGGATGGACACGGCCGGGCTTTCCGCGCCCCAGGCGGCGGAAAAGGCGGTGGAGGCGGTGGAAGGGCTCCTGGCCGTGCTCCCCCTCCCGCGGACCCTGCGGGAGCTGGGAATCCCCCCGAGCAGCGTGGAGTCCCTGGCCGCCGAGGCCTTTCTCAACACACGCATGCGCTCCTCCAACCCCAGGGACACGGTCCTCGAGGACCTGATCGGCGTGCTGCGGGAGGCCATGGGGTGAGGGGATGAGGATGTCTCCGGAGCGCCACGCCATTCCGCCCCGCCTCGCCGCAGGAAGCCACGGACCGGGACCGGCCGGACCCGACCCCGGAACGCGGTCCATAAATGGCGGGGTGCCGCGCGACCCTTAAAGGCAGGGGGGGAGAAGATATTGATCCATGTCATGTACCGCGGTATCGACGGGGGATAGAATCCCCGAATGGAACAGCTCCCGAGAAAAGCCTGGTTCTGCAATCGCAGCGGAGAACCCCGCAATCTCGCTTATTCTCGGGAGCTGGTGTTCCCTTTTTTTCTAATCCTAATTTACCACATTCACCGAATTTCTAAACATCCTGCCGCCGGGCGCCAACCCATGATACGCCGCTCCCGGCTCTCACGTCCCCCGGCCATCCCTCCCCGGCGGCCGCGGCGCTCCCCGCCCCGGTGGCCAACGGGAGCTTCATCCACTGAAAGGCGAAACACTTCCTCCTCGCCGCTGCTCACCTTCCAGCCGCTCGGGAATTTCCGCCCCTCGTGACGGGTCGACATACGCCACCTCGGCATTCCTCAAACCCAAAACAGCATTGTAAGGACGTGACATGGAGGGGTTCCCCTCGATCGGGAGATCCCGGCCATCACACGAAGCAAGGGCGGAAAGGGAGAGCCGCGATACGAACCTCGGAAATGAGCATGACCCCTTCCTCCTTCTCGAGAGGTTTTACCCAATCCCGGGAATCGGAGCCGGTATAAGGCCGCAGAGCAGGTGCAAGCTGCGAAAGACCCTTTTTTTGTGTACGACTGGAGGTACAGGTCTCGAGGGATGGTGAATAGGAACATTGCATGTCGGGCAGCTGGCCGCTCCCATCTGCTGACCGCCAAAGAGGCGGCATGGCGACGAAAAAGCTCGGGTAGAGGAGCTTTATCTCGCTCTATGACCTGAATCATCGGCCGGTTTGTGAAGGGAAGGTTAAAATACCCCCGGAGGTATAAGAGGTGGTGGCCATGCGCAACAAGATGCCCTGGATCGACGTGGAGAGATGCGACATCTCCGAGAGATGCGAGGACTGCAAGGCGGCGCGATTCTGCCCCCACGGGGCCTTCCTGGTCATTCGCCCCGAGGAAGGGAACGGGAGCAGCTGCAGGGAACGGGAGCAGCTGCCGGGTGGGCATTGATTTCGAGAAGTGCAGGCTTTGCGGGAACTGCTCCCACGCCTGCGACCGGGGAGCGGTACGCATGGTGTGAGGAATCCCGCCGGGGATCATACCTAGGAAGGAGGTATTCAAGATGCCGGAGGTGGATAGGGAATTCCTGAAGAAATATCACAGGGCGGTGGTCAAATCCCTGTCCGGAGAACTGGAAAAGGTAAAATCGCGCATCGGTTCCCAGTGGGCGGAGGATTTCAGGAAGAAAACGGGTGCCCGCCTGGAGGGTGAGGAGTTCAGGCGTGCCCTGGAGGAGTACCTGCATGACGACCTCCGCTTCAGCGAAGACGTGAAAGTGCAGGCCGGGGGAGACGAATTGAAGGTGGAGGTGCGCGGCTGCCATATCTGCCACGGCAACGAGGAGCTCCGCCGCGAGGGGGCACCCACCCTGTGCCCCATCATACCCACGGGGCTTTTTTGCATATCCCGGGTAGCCGGAAGGAAGGCCTCACTCCGGGAGGTGCGCAAGAACGGCGTGGTCGGGGAGTGCGACATACACTACAGCATGAGCTGAGCCCCTAAATCCCAAGCAGCCGGGTATAGGGCCTCGCTCCAGGGAATGAGGAAAACGGGGCGGTGAGGGAGTGTGATATACATTAAAGCGGGAGCTGAAATCTCCCTACCCGCACAGCCGGGTGGAATGTAAGAGGACGTGTTCCGTTGAAAGCACGAGAACGGTGCGGTCGGGAAGTGCCAGCATAGTAAGGGCATGATGTGCATGGAGCACGGCGAGCATGATAAGGGTATAAACGGAACATGACAAACATCGCAGGGATATTACCGAAAAAGGCTCGAGTCTCGAGGGGTTGCAGCTGCGAGCACAGGCTTTCGGCATCAGCCATGTCATGGAGTGGACGGCAAGGGTACGCGAAGGGTTGAAGGAGGTGGCACAGTGAAGCGCTTCATGGTACCGCGCGTGGCTCACTGCTCGGAGGGCTGCTGACTCGAGCCTCCGCGAGCCCTCGCCGCGGAGGCTGGATACGGCACCTGAACACCGTTGACCAAGACGGTTGGAAGAGCCCGCAAGGGCTCTTCTTTCACGGCGCGAAATGCATTCCCGCCCCCATCCTTGTTCGTGGTAGTATCGTTAAACAAGACCAAAGAAAAACGCTGTCGGGTCACGGCACACGAGGAGAGGGGGAGGAGAGGGGAGATGCCCAAGACCTTCTGGGACCACCTGCCGCCCAGGCAATACCTGGCCGCGCAGGAGCAGCACCTGGTCCGCTTCATCCGCGAACTGGTCTATCCCATGAGCCCCTATTATCGGGAGCTCTTCGATTACAACCGCATAAAGCCCAAGGTCATCCGGACCTTGAGGGACCTGTCCTGCATCCCCTTTACCACCAAGGCGGATATCGCCCCCCTTCCGGACGACCCGGAGATCCCCTTCAACCTCTTGCTCAGGCCGGACCGCGAGAGGATAAGCTCCCGCGCCGCGGTCCGCTGGAAGCACCGCATGCTCAGGCTGACCCACGGGAAAGAGGGCTACACGAAGCTCTTGCACCACGAGTTCTCCCCCGTCCACTACCACTTCACCATAGGACGCACGGCCCTCCCCACCCCCATCCTCTATACGCCGTATGACCTCCAGAGGCTGCGAGAAGCGGGCAGGCGCATCTTCGAGCTCGCCGAATTGAACCGCGAGGACATGGTGGTCAATGCCTTCCCTTTCGCTCCCCATCTTGCATTCTGGATGACCTACTTCGCCGTGGAGGCGGTGGGGATGCCCGCACTGCACACGGGCGGCGGCCGCATCCTGGGAACGGAGCGCATCCTGGACGCCCTGGAGCGCCTGCGGGGCACGGTCCTCACCGCCACCCCCAGCTACGCCTATCACCTCCTGCGCCTGGCGGCGAGGGAGGGGCGCGACCTCTCCAGTCTGCACACCATCATCCTCGGCGGGGACGGGCTTCCGAAGGGGCTCAAGGAGAAGATGCTCGAGCTGCTGGCCAAAGTGGGCTCGGAAAGGCCGGCGGTCATCTCCACCTACGGGTTCACGGAGGGCCGGGTGGCCTGGAGCGAGTGCCGGGCCTCGGCCCTCTCCCGCGAGGAGAGCTCGGGGTATCACCTCTTCCCGGACATGGAATACCTGGAGATCGTGGACCCGGAGACCGGCTCACGGGTGGAGGAGGGGAGGGATGGGGAGATCGTCTACACCTGCATCGACTGGCGGGGAAGCGTCCTCGTGCGTTTCCGCACCGGCGACCTGGTCCGGGGCGGCATCGTCCACGAGCCCTGCCCCTACTGCGGCCGCTCCCTTCCCAGGCTGGGGAGGGAGATAAACCGCACCTCGGAATACAAGGAGTTCGAGCTCACCAAGCTCAAGGGGACCCTGGTGGACCTCAACGCCTTCTACCCCCTCCTCTCCGGGCACAAGGACGTCCTGGAATGGCAGTTGGAGATCCGCAAGCACAACGACGACCCCTACGACCTGGACGAGCTGCACCTGCACGTAGCCCCTGCGGAAGGAATCTCCAGGAAATACCTGGAAAAGGAATTGTATGAGCTCCTGCAGAGGGAGGTGGAGATCGCCCCCACCCGGATCGTCTTCCACAGCCTTCCCCGCCTCCTGCAGAGGTTGGGCCTGGAGACCAAGGGACGCGAGAAGCGCTTTCTGGACATGAGGCCGGGGTCCCCGGATTTCCGGAAGGCGGCGGGGCTGGAGGGCGGCGAGGAGGAACCCGAGGGATATCAGGTGCCGCTGGCCTTCGAAGAGGACGAAGAGGAGGAAGGCGGCGAAGAATGACCGGGAGCGGTTGCCTCTCCCCGGCCCTCCCCGGACGGAGTTGATCGCCGGTAGCGGAGACCATCCATTCCCGGAGCGGCGGTTCATGATGAAGAGGCGCACGAGGAGGTCGAGATGATCGTCCTGGCCATCGACCAGGGGACCACGGGGACCAAATGCATCTGTTTCGACCGCGACCAGCGAGTGGTGTCCAGCCACTCCCAGGAATTCCCACAATATTTTCCCCGCCCCGGATGGGTGGAGCACGACGCGGAGGAGATATGGGAATGCACCCTCGATTCCGCCCGCCGCGCCCTGGAAGGGGCGGGGATCTCTCCCGGAGAGGTGGCCGCAGTGGGCATAACCAATCAGAGGGAGACGACGGTCATCTGGGACCGGGAGAGCGGGAAACCGGTGCGCAAGGCCATCGTCTGGCAGTGCCGCCGCAGCGCCGACATCTGTTCCCGCTGCCGGGACCAGGGGCTGGAGGACGAGGTGCATCGCAAGACCGGCCTCGTGCTGGACCCTTACTTCTCGGGCACCAAGCTGACCTGGGTCATGGAGCACGAGCCGGAGATAGCACGCCGCGCCCAGGCCGGCGAGCTGTGCTTCGGCACCGTCGACTCCTGGCTTCTCTACCGCCTCACCGGGGGCCGGGTGCACGCCACCGACGCTTCCAACGCCAGCCGCACCCTGCTCTTCAACCTCCATGACCTGGCCTGGGATGAGGAGCTGGCGCGCATCTTCCGGGTGCCCATGTCCATGCTCCCGGAGGTCAGGGACTCCAGCGGCGTGTTCGGGGAGACCGACCCCGCTTCTTTCCTGGGGATCACCGCTCCCGTGGCGGGTATCGCCGGGGACCAGCAGGCGGCCCTCTTCGGCCAGGCCTGTTTCCGGCCGGGGATGACAAAGAACACCTACGGCACGGGGAGTTTCGTCCTCATGAACACCGGCGACAAACCCACGCTCTCCTCCCGGGGCCTCCTCACCACCGTGGCCTGGAGCATAGGCGGAAAGGCCACCTACGCGCTGGAGGGCTCCATCTTCATCACCGGGGCGGCGGTAAACTGGCTGCGCGACGGCCTGCAGATAATCTCCGATGTGGCGGAGGTCGATGAGCTGGCCTCCCAGGTGGAGGACACCGGCGGGGTCTACTTCGTGCCCGCCTTCGTGGGCCTGGGAGCCCCCTACTGGAATCCGCGTGCCCGAGCCCTGCTCATCGGCATGACCCGTGGCACCACGCGGGCTCACGTCGCCCGGGCGGTCATCGAGTCCATGGCTCTCCAGACCTGCGATGTGGTGGAGGCCATGGTGGAGGAGACGGGAATACCCCTGAAGGAACTGCGCGTGGACGGCGGGGCCAGCGTCATGGACATGCTCCTGCAGTACCAGGCCGACCTCCTGGGGGTGCCCGTGCGCCGCCCCGTCATCCCGGAGACCACCTCGCTGGGGGCGGCGCTCCTCGCCGGCCTGGCCACCGGCGTATGGAAGGACCTGGAAGAGATAGAGGAGCGCTGGCGAGTGGACCGGGAGGCCCTTCCCAATTCCTCGGCGGCGGAGCGGGCGCGTGAGATGCGCCAATACTGGAAACGCGCCGTGGAGCGCAGCCTGGACTGGGCTCTGGAGGAATGAAGAGCCGGCAGAGGGCCTGTGCCGGAGGCGTCCGGGGCGGAAGCGCCGCCCTTGTCATATCCGGGAGCGCGATGCGAAAACACTCCCGGGCCGGATGGCGAGGGGATCGATGCCCGCAGGGTCGTGCGCGGAAGAAGATCACGCGATACCCCCATGGGCGCGATTCCGGGGATTGAAGTCCGTCCCGCCCGCTCTACGAACGAGCGGCGGTGAATGTCCGGGCAGCCCGGATGCGAGAATCGGAGGTGCGATCGCGAGCGCTCGCGAAACAGGAGAGGGCAACGCGAAAACCCCAAGCCGAAGACTGCGCCCGTGACCGGGCTTTTCCGATGTGTGCAAGTGGCGCCCTCCGCGGACCGCGGAGAGAGTGACGGGAGGTGAAAAATGACTGAAGAGGTCTGGCCGGACGCTCAACCCTTCCGGTTCGAGGGCGGTAAGACCGGGGTCCTCGTGGTCCACGGTTTCACCGGCTGCACCCAGAGCATGCGCCCCCTGGGGGAGGGCCTGGCGGAGGCAGGGTTCACGGTCCTCGGGCCCCGGCTCCCCGGCCACGGGACGAGCGTGGAGGACATGGCCGGGCGGAGATGGGAGGAATGGACCGGGGAAGCGGAGAAGGGCCTGCTGGAGCTGCTCGACCGCTGCGACAAGGTCTTCGTGACCGGTCTTTCCATGGGAGGCACCATAACCTGCTACCTCGGCGAGAAATACGCTGACCGGGTCTCCGGCCTCATGCCCATCAACGCCGCGGTGGCCAAGCTCAACCCGCTGATGCCCCTCACCCCACTTGCCAAGTATTTCCTGAAGACCATCCCCGGGGTGGGAAGCGACATCAAGGACCCCGACTCCAAGGAGCTCTGTTACGACAAGGTCCCGGTGCGCGCCGCGGCGGAGCTCTACGAGCTCATGAAGATCACCAAGCGAGGACTGCCCAGGATAACAGCGCCCATACTGATCTTCGCCTCCCGCGAGGACCATGTGGTGCCCACCACCAACGGACCCTATATCCTGGATCACGTGAGCTCCCCCGACAAGGAGCTGGTGTGGCTGGAGAACTCCTACCACGTGGCCACCCTGGATTACGACAAGGACCTCATCGTGAGGCGCTGCGTGGAGTTCATGCGCCGCCTGGGCGGCTGACGTCTCAACGCCATACTTTAAATCAAGTTTTATTCGGTATATTATCATTTCAAGTAACGGCGCTTAACAAGCGGTTAAAGGGCTGCCGGTAAATGGGGGTGGTGATGATGCTTCGCGCGCGCCGTGATTCCCTTTCCGTTTTTCTCGCCTCGGCGGTACTGCTCTTCTTCCTTCTCCTGCCCGCCATCTCTGGTCCGCCGAGTCTGGCCGAGGAACCGCGGGGTTGGTATCCCCAGGACTCGGGGACCTCGGTGCACCTCATGGCCGTGGAGGCGGTGGACGAGACGAATGCCTGGATCACCGGATACAACGGCACCATTCTCAAGACCACCGACGGAGGGGCCACCTGGGTGGCGCAGAACTCGGGCGTGACCTCGGAACTGCGCAGCCTCTCGGTGGTGGATGCCAGTACCGCCTGGGCGGCGGGGGATTACCTCCTCCGCACCACAAACGGCGGTGCCACCTGGTCCAAACTGAACCTGGGGAAGAACTTCTACGCCTACCACGTATGTGCGGTGAGTACCAGTGTGGTTTGGGTGGCCGGCAATTACTGGGTGGAGTCGAAAGGCGATTACCAGCGCCAGGTGCGCAAGAGCATAAACGGCGGGGTGAGTTGGACCACCTACGTCCTGCCCACAACCGAACCGATCAACGACCTGTGCGCCGTGGACGCCTCAACGGCCTGGGTGGCCTGTATGGACGGGGTCATCCTCAAGACCACCAACGGCGGGAGCGTCTGGAATAAGCTGTCAACAGAAACCGGGGACACCTTCACGGACATGGACGTCCTGAACGCCGACACGGTCTTTGCCGTCTCCGGAAACCGCGTCTACAGGACATGGGACGGGGGGATGTATTGGAACTTCTCGGAGATCGGACTGGGCTATCTCCGGGCCGTGGAAGCGGTGAGTCCCTCCACCATCTGGGCCGCGGGCGACAACGGGCTCATCGTCAAGTCCACGGACGGTGGCGGCACCTGGACCAGGCAACAGCCCCAGGACACGAATCTGCGCAACTATTACGGCATCTCCGCGGTCAACGCCGACGTGGCCTGGATCGCGGGCTCGGACGGTAAGATCCTCCACACCGTGAACGGAGGCGTGGAGCCGCCACCCGTCCCGGAAATAACCCATGTGCAACCTTATACCGTTTATCCCCTTTCGCTGGTCTCGGTGTACGGGAACAACTTCGGCCCCTTTACCTCTCCCGAGGATTACGGGAAGAACTTCTATCTCTCCCTGGACTCCGAGACGGTACCTTTTTCCAACATCCTCAAATGGGAAGACGACGAGGTGGACTTCAGGGTGCCGTCCGGGCTTCCGCCCGGGCCCGTGGAGGTGAGCGTCACCGTCAACGGGTTCAGTTCCAACAGGGAGAGCATCATCGTCCTGGAGGCCCCGACCAAGGGCTGGCGCCTCCAGGACCCTGGGGTCAACATGCCCCTTTTCTCCGTCTCCGCGGCGGACGCCGACACCGCCTGGGCTGTGGGTTACAACGGCACCATAATCAAGACCGCCGACGGCGGCAACACCTGGACGCCTCAGAACTCCGGGACCACCAAGGCCCTGCTCGCGGTCTCCGCGGCTAGCCCCCGTGTGGCCTGGGCCGGCGGCGAGGAGGTCCTCCTCCTCACCGTGGACGGCGGCGAAAGCTGGCACACGGTCTCCGCAGAACCGGGTTACTACGTTTACGACATCGCCTCCGTCGACGAGCAGAACTGCTGGGTGGTGGGAGGCGCCCCCTTACCGCAGTACATGCCGGGCCGCGGCTTCATCCTCAGGACACGAGACGGCGCAAGGAAGTGGGAGCTGCAGGTGGTCAACCATACCTATACCTTCTATAGCATATCCGCCGCGGGCGGCGACGCCGCCTGGGCGGCAGGGGGGGAGATGATGCTCTACGGGACTTCCGGAATCATACTCAGGACCACCGATGGAGGTACCACCTGGACCCCCTGCGGATCCACGGACCGCAGCTGGTGGCGCATCGCCGCCTGCGATGCCAGTAACGCCATGGCCTGGGGCACGGTTCGTGACGGCAATTATCCTTTTGGCATAAGGCCGGACTGCCGGAGGACCAGGGACGGGGGAGCGACCTGGACCGTCTTCAGCGATCTGCAGATGGCCAGGATCTACCTGCCCTACAGCGGCGCGGAGATGCTCGATCCTCAGACCGTCTGGATGGCGGCCTCCGGCACCTCGGCTTGGTCTCGCGATGCGGGCATCGCCAAGACGGTCGACGGTGGGGCCAGCTGGAGCTATCAACTGGACGAAAATTACGGTTACCCCACCATTCCGGCAATCGATGTCAGCGCCGTGGACCGGGACACGGCCTGGGCGGTGGGCGGCTACTACCTCCTGCACACCACGGACGGGGGATACGCCGGCCCGGCCCCGGTCATCGACTCCATCTCTCCCACATCGGGCGGGGCATATGAGGTGGTGACCGTCGAGGGCAGCAACTTCAGGGAGAGGTTGACGGTCCTTTTCGGGGACAAGCCCGCCTCCGTGGAGTCCTGGACGGACACCCGCATAGTGTGCCGGGCCCCGGAGACAGGCGCGTCCGACCTGCGGGTCCCCGTGACCGTAACCACTCCCAACGGCACCTCCAACCCGGCCCACTTCAGTTACGGGAGGGGCTTCACAGTTCTGTCCATCGAGCCCAACCAGGGTTCCCAGCTCTCCTTCCAGGTCACGGCGAGCATAAGGGGGACCGGCTTCCTCCCCGGGGCCACGGTCCGGCTGGAGAAGGGAGCGGCGGTGATCGACGCCATTGGCGCCAACGTGGTCTCCATGGAGCGCATCGACTGCGTACTGCCGCTCTGGGGAGCGGAGCCGGGAACCTACGACGTGGCGGTGAAAAACCCCGACGGCAGCGAGGCCAGGCTGGCGGGCGGCTTCACGGTGACCTCGGCCTGCGGCCAGGGCGGAGGCGCAGCGGCCCTCCTGGCGGGCGCTTCACTTGGACTGCTCTCACTCGCCGGTTCCCGCTGCCGGCGCCGGAGGAAAAACCGCCGTCGCGCTACGGGATAAAAATACGGTGGCTAAGGCCCGGCGGTGCTGGAGCACGTCCGTTCCGTTTGCCAGTGCCTCTCTGGGATCATCCTAAGTATTATCTCTGGACATTGCCGGAGAATAGACGTGGGCCCCGTGGGTCCGCCTCTACGGGTTGAAGTACGTTGCGACTCGGACACGAGGCCCGGGGGACTCCGGTCCAAGATCGGCGAGAAAGGACGGCGTTTCTCCCGGCGGGCTTTTAATCGGATTGCTCTGCATCGCCAGAGACCAATTCCCGGCGGACGAGGGACACCAGGGAAAACCACTGCATAGCTGCGGGAAAATACGAGAAAAAGGCTCATCGGGAGAATGAGCCGGCACTCGTTGAGCTGAGCTTAGATCTGTAAATGAAGCCCTTGAAAATGACGCGGGCTGGCTCCATCTCCACATCCTCTTGCTCCTGGCGATTTATGCACACAATTACTTCTTTAAAAGGGCATGGGGGTTGAATTTGCGACTTCCCCAGGTTCTTTCGGGCACAAACGCGTGCTCAGTATGCCCTCCACATCAGGGCCGAAAGGGACACGACCCACTCACATGCCTCCTATCTCGTCAAAAGATCCTCGAATGCATTACGCTCGTCCAAAGACGAAGGTCATGCCACTCATCATTCGTTTCCCCTGTCCCCCTATCTCCCCTCTTGTGTAGAGCCTAAAGGAAGATTCTCCGCTTCGCGAACCACCTCAGGATCCGCGCAGGGTGCCCCCGAAGACCTGCCAGGCCAGGGCCGACTTGGCCAACAAGCTCAGCAGGATGTACACCTTCTCCCCGAAGAGGTAGTCCCTCCACCTCCCCACCTTGCGGTACTGCAGTACCATGTTCAGGGCGAAGACGTTGAAGAACACGAAGAGGATGGGGAGGATGAAATACACGAAGGTGGGCACCCTGGCCTCCGGATTGGACACCGCGGAGAAGAAGTACAGGGCGATCACCACCCAGGGGATTATCCCCGCCAGGCAACCGAACCAGAAGGCGGTCCAGCGGGTCCTCTCCGTGTTCTGGTTGTCCAGCTCCATCATCCACCCGAAGAGGATCATCATGGCGTTGAGGAAGAAGAGCAGTATGAGGGTGCTCAGGTCGTAGACCCCGGAGAGCATGGCGATGACCACGATCATCAGCGAGGCGCTGAAGGAATACTCTATCCACCTGGCATGGTTGATCCCCCTCTTCAGGTTCTTCACGTACCATTCATAGATGCCCGGCAGCGTGAGCAGGAAGTGGGCCAGCGCGCTCATGAAGAGAAAGGCGGCCACCATGGGCCCGATGCGCAGGTGTCCCACCACGCTGGGCAGGCTGGGCTCCTTGAAACTCGCCGGGTCGGCCTTGAGGTAATTGGTGGTCACAGGAAGGGAGAAGTCGTTGCTCAAGGCCAGCATGAGGAGGCCCTGCAGGAGATGTAGGCAGGCCATAACGGCATTGTATAGGCGCAGCCTTCGATAGACGTCCTTGCGTACCGGTCTTTCTTCCCTCATGGGGCCTCCTTTCCTCCCACGCACGCAGTTTCCCCTGCGGGAGAGCTGTTTATCGACCGCCAAAATACGGCAATCCAAATTATTCCCCCTTTCGGCGGCCGATACACGGCGGCCGAAGTCGGGGCCGCCCGATCGGTGCCGAGGCCCGCAGTAGGATGCTGAGACAACCGAAGCGATGCCGAATTTCGGAGGACAGCCCTGATGAAGGATCTCCCGGCGCACCGCAAGAGCGAGGCGCGATCCGAACCGTGCCGGCGAGGGCGGCATCCGGCATCCCTAGACGCTGGGCGGGGTTATGACCATGAGGAGCACTCCATCCTCCCTGGAGAGGTTCTCCCAAGCGTGGGGCTCGTCGCCGCGGAAGTAGGCACAGTCGCCCTCCCTCAGGTGATGGGCCTCCCCCCCGAGCTCGAAGCGGAATTCCCCCTTTATGACTAGGGCCAGCTCCTCTCCCCCGTGTACTATCGGTTCCTGGTAGCGAGCCCGGGGCTTAAAGGTGCCTAGGATGGGCTCCATGGAGGCCTCCCCTTGCTCCACGAGCAGCTCGAGCACCACCGATTCCGGGCTGTCCACCCTTTTCCTCTCCTCCCGTCGGAAGGTGACCTTGCGCGCGGGGCTCCCGGAAAAGAGCTCCGGAAGCGTCACCCCGTAGAAACCGAGAAGACGTATGAGGTTCTTGACGGTAATGGTCGTCTTGCCGTTCTCCAACTTGCTGAGGAAGGAAACGGAGAACCCGGTAGCTTCCGATACTTTGCGTATGGAGAGGTTGCGGCTTCGACGCAACTCCCTGAGCCGCACACCCACATCCTGCATGCTCCTGCTCAGCTCGTCCATCATCACCTCTCCAAACGCCCAAAAGCTCCGCTGGCATCCGCGATGAGAAGCGCCTTCTCCCCATCAGGACTCCCCTGGGAGAAAGTTGTTTCAATCGCACGCAACACCTCGTGTGCCCCCAACACCGCCGCACCCCCGACCTCGCTTTCCCCGTTCATTATATTCGAGAAAATCATGTTTTCATAAAAGATAACATATAATTTCTTTAAGCAATATATGGATATAAAAAAGCCACAATCCTCTTATCCGCGAGTAACATTGAGACCTGATCTTTCTTCACGCGATCCCTTTTTGAGCCATGTAAACCGATCCTCGCCTCCTCCTCAACGGCAGCAGCCAAAGTGCAGGGCCGAAAATTGGGTCGTTTTAGCCGGCGTTGAAAGCCTGGAATCAGCCTCCATGTGCCCGGCAGCCGAACCAGCGGCAGAGATTCGTACCTAGGACGAGGCGAAAAGAGCGAGAGGGAGGGGGCGGCAAGCGGGTCTTACGCTCCAACGACTCTCTCCACGAGATAATGCGATATAACCTCATAATGACATACGCGGCAACTTATTGGAAAACTTTTTATAATAATATAAGAATATTGACTATAGTTGTATAATATGCTATCTATTATTTAGCAATGTTTCTACATAGTGAAAGGTGATGAAGATGTTCAGCGACTACGAGGTCGAGCTCTGGTATCTGGGGAAACCCTTCGCGGCGGCGGAATCCGAGGAACAGGAAGCGAGAGTGGTCCCCATCAGCCACGAGGAAGCGGAGCGCATATTCCTAGGGCTTCCCCTGAAAGCCGCGTGACGGACCCATGCGCGGCATCGAGGCGCGGGAGGTGCGGGTCATGACGGCGCGCTCGATGAAGCCCTCGAACAGGTCTGACAACCCCGCAGGGAATGGCCCCGACCTCACTCCCTTGAAAACGAGGAACGCGCACCTGCTCTCCTTTCCGGTTAACGGGCGAGACCTCCCGGCCTATTACCTATGCTATCCCGGCACCCGCAGGTTCAGGGAGGGAATCCCTCTCGATAAAGCGGAAAGCGAAGGATGACGTCCCGCCTTTCGGACCCTTGAGAAAGGTGTGGACCCTTGAGAAAGGTGTGGCCAGTCTACCTTGTAGTTCCCGCGCCGGCCCCAAAAGGCGCGACCCCGGATAAGTAACGACTCTATACTCCCCGATGTACATACCCCTTTTTTGCCGGTCGACGATTTTAGGCGCGCATCCGATGCCTTAGATTTCAAGGTTCCCGTCACGGTTTCAGCTGCCACGGGTCTTTCAAGACGTCTTCATATCCGATCCGGCATCGAAGTAGTTAAAATCCCCCCCGGACCTGGAGGGGGTGGACGTCCACCGCATCATGGATGACATAAGGAGGCGGGTGGAGGAAAAGAGGGACACCGGGCTCTACCGGGAGCTCCCCCTCGCAGAGTTGGAGAAGATGCGCCTATGAGAACGGGGAGAGGCGACCATCCAGGACCCCCTGGTCGATAACGAGCCCGCTTCGGCCACTGATGCGAGAACGGTTTCACGTTTTCAACCCCGATGATAATCCTCCCATTTTAAATAGGGCCTTGCGCTTCTTTGGACCGTGTTTTATCATCCAGTTGAATTAAATTTGAATATATATAAGATAAATTAATTTTATAATTCCATTTCCATGAACGAGTTCGAGTGCCGGGTGATCCTCTTCGACTCCACCCACCAGGCGCTACGCGGAGAACGGGCCCTTAAGGAAGCGGAGATCTCTTATGCGGTAATCAATACCCCGCGCGAGTTCAGCGTGGATTGCGGGATATCCCTGCGCATAGGGACCGAGGCCGAGGAGGCGGCGCGCGCCGCCCTGCAGGAGGCCGGGGTGGTCTTCGCGGACATCGTTCCCTACCGGACGCGGGTCGGGAAACGCGGTGGTCCTTGACCTGACCGCTCTTCAGGTGTCGAGTTGCCGAAGGAAGCGTCACTCGAAAAGGAGGTCGGTGATGTCCGATTATCGTGAGATGTGGGAGAAACTGGGGCTGGACCTGCAGGCCCACGACGGCCTTCTGGAGGTACTTCCGCCCCTCTACGGGGAAACCATCTTGAGTCAGGAGAACCGGCCTAAAGGCATGGAGTATTTCGACTTCGTCTTCTCCGAGATCCACGGACTGAGGGTCAAGGAGCTGGTCGACCACCGGGCGCAGGGCGGCCTGGTGGTCGGGACCTTCTGCACCTATGTACCGGAGGAACTGATCATCGCCGCGGGCGGGATATGCGTGGGCCTCTGTGCGGGAGCCCAGGTGGCCGAGGAGGCAACGGAGCAGTACCTCCCCCGCAATCTCTGCGCCCTCATCAAGTCATCACTGGGATTCAAGCTGGCCAAGGTGTGCCCCTATATCGAGTCCTGCGACCTGCTGGTGGGCGAGACGACCTGCGACGGGAAGAAGAAATACTATGAGATACTGGGGCAGTTCCAGCCAGTGCACGTCATGGAGCTTCCCCAGCGGAAGGACGACGTGGACCGCGCCCTCTGGAGGTCGGAGGTAAGGCGCCTTGCGGCACGGCTTGAAGAGCTTGCCGGGAGGAAAATAGAACCCGAGTCCCTGCGCGAGGCCATAAAGGTGGTCAACGAGAAACGCCGGGCCCTCCTGCGTCTGGCCGAGCTCCGCAAGAGCGACCCGCCCGTGATCTCCGGCAGAGACGCCCTGCTCATCAACCAGATCGCGTTCTACGACGATCCGAAACGCCTTGCGGAGAAGGTCAACGCCCTTTGTGACGAGCTGGAGGAGAGGAGGGAAAAGGGAATTGCCATAGGTGGAGCGCACCGTCCCCGATTGCTCCTCTCCGGTTGCCCTATGGCCATTCCCAACTGGAAACTGCCCGCCATCATCGAGACCTACGGAGCCCTGGTGGCCATGGACGAGATGTGCACCGGTATCCGCTACTTCAGGCACCTGGTGGACGAGGAACCCGCCGACCTCGAGGGCATGCTGGACGCCATAGCCGATCGCTACCTGCGCATCGACTGCGCCGTCTTCACGCCCAACCGGGAGAGGATCGAACACATAAAGGAGCTGGTCGGCGATTATTCCATCGACGCCGTGGTCTATTACGCCCTGCAGTTCTGCGACCCCTACACCGTGGAGGCTTTCCTTATCAGGCAGGAGCTGGAAAAGGAGGGCATTCCCTTCCTCTACCTTGAGAGCGACTACAGCACGGAGGACGTCGGTCAGCTCACCACCCGCGTTCAGGCCTTGGTGGAGATGCTCACGTCCGGGTAGAAGAAGGGGCCCGCAAATACATATACCCTCCCACCGCGTGGATTGCGGCGGGAAGGCCATAACCCCTGCGACGAAGGCGGAGGCAAGGAGGGAAGCCCGTTCAATCGGGTTACGTTTCTGCAGCCCGGTCGTTTCGTCCGGGTACGCGGCCGGAGAACAGGGGTCCCGAAAACCGTGCATGAAAACCTGTGCCTTGGAGGACCGCAGGGGACCTGCCTCGAAAAGCGGTCTATTATCGTCCTTTCGGCGGGATGCACCGCTCCCTGGCCTTGCTATAAAATACCTTCTCGAGGCTTCTCGAGGTGGGACCGTTCCCGCCTGCGGGCGAAGAAACACGGACCCCGACGTGGCCAATCCGGCGCGAGGGGCCATATCCACGCGCGCATGCCGGTAACCGTCAGCCGGACGCGTCAACCTACGTCAGGCCTATGGCTCGGGAAGGAGGGAGGGCATTGAAGGTCGCCGGTCTGGACATAGGGTCAAGGACCATAGCCCTGGTGGAGATGGACGACGGGGAGATATCCTTCAGCGAGGTGGTGGACACCACCTTCGATCCCCTGGAACAGTGTCGCCGTCTTCTCGACGCGCGTCGTTTCGACCTCCTGGTAGCCACCGGTTACGGGCGCCACCTGGCCCAGGCCAATTTCGCCCACCAGGTGATAACGGAGATAAAGGCCTTCGCCCTGGGATGCCATCACTTCTTCCCGGAATGCCGCACCATCCTGGACATCGGAGGACAGGACACCAAGGCCATCTCCGTCGGACCGGGAGGCAAGGTAGTGGATTTCCAGATGAACGACCGCTGCGCTGCGGGGACGGGTAAGTTCCTCGAGGTGATGGCCTCCGCTCTGGGGTTGTCCCTGCACGAGCTGGGCGTGGTGGCCATGGAGGCGGAGGGGGAGGTAAAGATCTCCAGCATGTGCACCGTCTTCGCCGAGTCCGAGGTCACCGGGCTCATCGCCAGGGGGACTCCCCGCCCGCTCATAGCCCGCGGACTGCATGAGGCGGTCTGTGACCGGGCCGCCGCCCTCCTCAAAAGGGTAGGCGTGCAACGAGAGTTGGTCTTCGCCGGTGGCGTGGCGCGCAACCCCTGCCTGAAGGCCCTTCTGGAAGAGCGCCTGGGGTTGCCCCTCCTGGTGCCCGAAGACCCCCAGATAGTGGGAGCCCTCGGCGCCGCTCTCTCAGCGATGGGGGAAAATTAAGGACCCCCCGGGCGGCAATCCCGGGCTCTTAAGACAGGAGGCTGCGGAGGGAACGGAGCATCTCCTCTCCGCTCTCCCGTTCGAGAGACGAGGCGTCCAGGAGCACGCCGGCGGCTCCGTCGCGCAGCGCCCGTCCGGCCACCTCCAGAGGGTCCGCCCCACCGTGTGTTTCACCCAGCGAGACCAGAACGGGTACGGGGCACCCCCTCACCGCCTCCGTGAGGTCCCCGCCCTTCACCGGATACCTCAGGACCACCACATCGGCCCCCAGCTCGGCGGCCACCCGCGCCGTGACCGCCAGCGCCTCCTCCTCGCTGAGGCCCGCGCTCCCCCGCAGGGCCACCATGGCCTCCAACACTATGGGGACGCCCCAGCGGTCGCAGGCATCCGAGAGGGCGCTCACCGCCTGGATGAACTCCCCCTCCAGCTCATGCCCGAACTTCACCGCCGCGGCCACGCCGTCGGCTCCCCAGCGCAGGGCCTCCTCCACCCCGCTTATCAGCCGGTCCCGGAACTCGCGCGCACCTTCAAGCACCGTGAACCCACCGCTCACGCGCATCACCAGGCCCGGCTGCGAGGGGGTCTCCGGCAACCCGTGGCGGAACATGCCCCGGGTCATGAGCAAGGAATCCGGTGAACCCCCCATGACCAGTCGGACAGCCTCCTGCGGTCGTGCGAGCAGGCCCACCGGACCCACCACCGCCGCCTGGTCCAGGGCGACCATAAGGGTGCCACCACCGCCGCCCAATATGCGCCGCAGCCTCACTTCTTTCCCGGTCGACATCTTCCTCCTCACCTCCCGGGCTCCCGTGCATCGTGCCCGCGTAAACGCCTCGGCCTCATCCTCCGGCTTTCACCGGCACGGCCTCCGCCTGAACCTACGCATCTCCCGCCCCCCGCGCGGCCATGACAACGATTATACACACGATGGCCTACGGTCGGGTCTAATGCGGGACATAAGGGGTTCGGGGTCTCATCCCCCCGTGTACCCCTCGGCGAAGAAGCGACGCTGGTAGGGGCCCTCCTGGGCCGTGCAGTTGGTCCCCCCGGAGCGGTCTTTGTAATAGAAGTACATGGAACGCTCCATGAACAGGGGGAGATCGGAATCCATGCGCGTGGCGAAGGAACAGGCGCCCATCCCCGCTATCTCGTCCACGCAGAGGCTCATCCGCGAACGGGCCGGGACCTCCAGGCCCACACTCACCGTGGAGGAATCCTCTCTGCAGAACTCCAGCCGTACCTCCGCCGCCTCGGGGTTGGGGTTGGCCAGGAGTATCCAGGTGTCGAAGGAATCCCCGGTGTAGCCCTCGGCCAGGAAGAGGTGGGTGGAAGGATTTTCCACAGCTGCCGAGCAGTGGCCGCCGCGCCGCCCGAAATAGTCGAAGTACATGGCCCGCTCCGCCACCACCGGCACGCCGTTCAGGGACTCGATGAGCGTACCGAAGGACGATCCAGGCACCCTGTCCCGTGCGCTGATGGTCACCCGCGAATTAGGGGGCACCGTCCTGCGCTCGCTGACGTTGGATCCTCCCTGCACCAGGTAGGTGACCTCCACCTCCGCCGCCTCGGGGTTGGGGTTGGCCAGGAGTATCCAGGTGTCGAAGGAATCCCCGGTGTAGCCCTCGGCCAGGAAGAGGTGGGTGGAAGGATTTTCCACAGCTGCCGAGCAGTGGCCGCCGCGTCGCCCGAAATAGTCGAAGTACATGGCCCGCTCCGCGGCCACAGGCACGCCGTTCAGGGAAAGGTAGCTGATGCCCACGCTGCCCTCAGGAAGGCCCGCCACCCCGTTGACCCAGACCGTGAACCGGCTGCGCGGCGGGAGGGAGTAGTTCACCTTCACCGGGGCATGGCCCTCCGGGAGGTAGTCCACCTCCACTTGGGCCTCGGCGTCACCCGGGTTGACCATCAAGAGCCAGGTGTGGAACCCGCGGCCCGTGTATCCCTCCGCGAAATAACCCCTTGGGGAGGGCTGGCTCAGGCCCTCGCTGGCGTGCCCGTCATCCGCCCAGTCCCCGTAATCGAAGTACATGGCCCGCTCGGCGATCACCCCGGGCGCTGGCGCCTCCACCTCCATGGAGAGCTCGTCGTAGGCATAGAGGTCGTCCACGGGCAGCGTGAAGCGGCTGTGCGGCGCCAGCCGGTAATCCCTGGTCTCCGGTTCCCGACCGGAGCGCAGGAACCTCACGCTCACCGGCTGGGTGTACTCGCCGGGGTTGTAGAGGAGGAGCCAAGTGTCGAAGCGGTCGTTGTAGGGGCCTCCCACCACCCTTCTGCCCCAGGCAAAATGGGTCCTCCAGTAATCGTTGTTCTCCAGGCAGTCGAAGGCCACTCCTCCGTTGGAGCCGCCGGAATGGATGAAGATCCCGTTTCCGACGTACATGCCCGCGTGTCCTATGTGCCCCTCGGGATTATCGTCGGCGTTCTCGTAGAAGAAGATGGCGTCGCCCGGCTGCAGTGCCTGTCGGGACACGAAGAGGTAACGGTTGTCCCTGGCCTGGTCGTCTGCCACCCGCTGCATGGGGTAACCCATGCGAATGGACAGGGTGTTGTAGACGAAGCCCGAGCAGTCGAACCCGCCCTCCGATTCCCTTTCCCCGCCGTAGACGTAGGGACATCCCAAGCGCTCGAAGGCGAAGGCCACTGCCTGGCGCTGGGACTCGGTGGCGGCGGGGAGCTTACACCTGGAGGCGGAAAGGGAATCCCTCACGTACCATGGCCTCCAGCTCTCCATGTGGTCAAGGCGGTAGAGGGTATAGGCCATCTCTCCCCGGGGGTAGGCCTGCCCAGGCCAGACGCGGCTATAGCGGTACTTGCAGCGCAACCCCATGAAGACGGCCATCGCGCCTCCATACCAGGGACTGCCTCCGGTCAGCACGTCCACGTTGGAGGCTACATCCCCCATTCCCGCTCCAGCGGCCACCCCTGCGGCTACGCGCTCGAAGGCGGTTCCCTGCGATGGCTGGAATGAGCCGTCGGGAAGGCGATCCATGATCCCGTACTTGACCGCCAGGTTGGCCCAGATGAAATCGGGATGGGAGGGCGGGAGGTCGGTGAAGGTGACCGCGGGGTCGGCGCTCTCTCCGGCGTGCCCGAATACGCTCACCAGCGCCCTGGCGCAGTCTATGCGCGAGAGGGCCTCCGCCGGATGGAAGCCCCCGTCCGGGAAGCCCTGCATGTAACCCCTCTGGGCGGCGTATTCCACGGCCTGCCGTATTTCCTCTGGCTGTCCAGAGAGGTCGTTAAAGCCCTGGGCCAAAGCCTTCCCCGTCGCCGCGGGGAAGAGGGATAGGACGAGCAGGAAGAGGAGCGGTAAAAGGGCCGCTGTGCGGAAAGGTGCCCTCCCACCTCGCCGCAAGGTTCTGACGTGCCGCATCAAGCGGCGCTCCCGGGCTCCCGCAACCCGGAACCGCAAGGCCCTCCACGCCGAGGAAACGTGATGAACTTCCCGCCCCGACCGGCCCTCCCACCTCCCCGCAAGGTTCTGACGTGCCGCATCAAGCGGCGCTCCCGGGCTCCCGCAACCCGGAACCGCAAGGCCCTCCACGCCGAGGAAACGTGATGAACTTCCCGCCCCGACCGGAGATCTTCATATCTTCTGGGCCCGCTTCCTCCAGGACCAAAGCTCCCGCTGCTCTCCGCCTGCATAATCTTTCCTACGCCCCGCACTATTTATCACGCCATCTCGAGCCGTCAGTCCACATGTGCTCTCCATGCTTGAATCGTCTACCGGACCGTGGGCCTTTAACCATGCCTCAATCCTCGGCCTGAGACTTCACCCTGCAAGCCCGCGGCCTTAAGACCATAAGAAAGACTCACAGGATTCGTCGGTATTCCACGTCCCGTCCCGGATCTCACCATTGTCCGGCATTTCCCACCATCCCGAGTCCTCGACCTGCCGCAAGATGCCGGCAGCCTAAAATGAACGGTGAGAGTGGAGATGCCCAGGGTTTCGCCCGGCTCCATCCCAAACGGCAAACCAAGTCATCGTTCTGGACGGACGAGTTCCGTGGCTATGCACCGACACGCTCACCCAACCCGACCCTTACGGCGTGGTATCATTTCCTTACCCTTGTTCTTTAGCCGTTCGTACCTGGGAGCAGCCGTGAGCGGGGACGTGTACCTGGACAACGCGGCCACCACCTACCCTAAGCCCGAGAGGGTGTACCGGGCCATGGACCGCTTCGCCCGCGAGGTGGGCGGGAACCCGGGCCGCAGCGGACACCACCGGGCGCTGGAAGCGGGCCGCGAGGTGCTCCGCGCCAGGGAGGCGCTGTCGCGACTCTTCCGGATCGACGACCCCTCGCGGATCATCTTCACCAAGAACGCCACCGAGGCCCTCAATCTGGTCATCCGGGGGAGGCTGCTCGAAGGTGGCCACGCGGTGATAACCTCACTGGAACACAATTCCGTGTGGAGGCCGCTGGAAGCTCTTTCCAGGAAGGGGGGGGTCGCGTACACCATCGTCCCCTGCGGGGCGGACGGCAGCCTGGACCTCTCGGAATTGAGGGCGGCCATGACATCCGAGACCCGTTTGGTGGCCTGCACCCATGCCTCAAACGTCAGCGGTGCCCTGCTGCCCATCCGGGAGATCGCGGAGGTGGCCGCCGAAAAGGGCGTCCCGCTGCTCGTCGACGCCGCCCAGACCGCGGGCCGGGTGGAGATATACCCGAAAGAGATGAGCATAACCTACCTCGCCTTCACAGGCCATAAGGAACTCTTCGGGCCCCAGGGCACGGGTGGCCTGTACATGGCCCCGGGATGGGAGCTCGAACCCCTCACCTGCGGGGGGACGGGCAGCCGCTCGGAGAGTTCCCTGCAGCCCGACTTCCTCCCCGACCGCTACGAGAGCGGCACCCTCAACGCCCACGGCCTGGCCGGACTTCGGGCCGGGGTGGAATATGTGCTGGAGAAGGGCGTAGTGGAGATAAGGAGGCACGAGCGGGAGCTCACCGAAAGGCTCCTGGAGGGCCTCTCCGCCATACCCGGGACCACAGTCTATGGGCCCCGGGAGTGGGAGAAGAGGGTGGGCATCGTCGCCTTCAACCTGGGAAATTATTCCTCATCCGAGCTGGCGTCCCTCCTGGACGACGAGTACGGGATCTGCGTCCGTTCCGGGTTGCACTGCTCGCCCCTGGCCCACCGCACCCTAGGGACCTTGCAGCGCGGCGTGGTCCGCGCCAGCCTCAGCCACCTGAACACCGAGGAGGACGTGGAGTACCTCCTCCGAGCTCTCAGGGAAATCTCGCGGTGGGGACTCTAGGATTGCCATACCGTTCTTGGATGCCGATCCTGAAAACCTCCAAGCCGTTCTGGACCCAGCGCGCACTCTCCTTTCCGGTCAACGAGCCTTCAAGGCCCTCTGTTTGCCGTGGACGAAAGGGATTGGGGAGGAAAGAGCATGGTCTCTGTGCCGGAACTCGAATCGCATTCATAGGCATTCACACCCTCGCAGCGCGAAGAGGTGGGAAAATGCAGGCCGGGAAGGAAAAAGGGAGGAAGATCTTAGGAAGGACGACCGGCGGGCACAACCGGGAAGATAGAAAGGCCGGCTTGGCCATCCTCTCCCGGAAATCTTCCATCCGCTTCGCTTCTCCCGCCGGATGGAGCGTGATGCCGTTCAGCAGGAGAGACCGCCTTTTTCCGTTTGATTTGCCTGTTTTTCCTGGATGACAGGGAGGGCTCTCGACCTTTTTCGACCTAAGAAGCGCCTACCAAAAACAGCATCGGGGGCGCCGGTTTGTTTGGAGGATCAAGCCCATCCGTCAGCGTTATCCTTGTGATCCATGGGGTTGTCCGCCGGGATGCGTTCGGGGCGCGGCTTACCGCGCCCCGCGACTCCTCTCCCTGCCCCGTTGCCGGAACCGAATACCCGAAGGGGTATCACGATTCAAGACCTGACCCCATTATTCGGGTATGAAGCTCTCCATGTCCTGGAGGTTGCCGACCCTCTGCTCGGCCCACTTTATCTTGACCCGCATGCCGATGTGCACGTCCTCGGGCTTCATGCCCTCCCCGGCACCCATGATCCAGGTGTCCGAGCCGTCCAGCTTAACCATCAGGGAGACGCGTGGTTCATCCAGCGGGTTGCCGCGCACGTCCGCGTACCCGATGGTGTAGCTCATCACCTCGCCGTGGTCGCTTATCTCCGCCGGCTCGTGGATGGCGATGTGGCACTTGCGGCAGTAGAAGTTGGCCGGCAGGTACACGGTGCCGCACTGGTGGCACCGGTTCCCGATGAGCTTGGCCTCCTTCATCTCCTTGAGCATGCTGTTGATGCCCATGCCCTCGATGCGGAACTTGAACGTGGAGAGGTCCCACGTGCCCTGCACTTGCCTGGTCTCTTCCATCCCCGTACCTCCTTACAGCTTCTTGGGCTTGTCGGCCAGGATGGTGATGGTCACGTACTGCATGAGCCCTCCCCAGCCGTGGGCTAGGGCCTTGTGCACCTCTTTCTCCACCTGGTGCTCCCCGGCCTGCCCCATGATCTGGAGGGCACACTCGGTGACCCGGTTGAGGGCCGAGGTCCCGATGGCGTTGGTGCTCACCACTCCTCCGGAAGCGTTCACCGGGAGGCTCCCGTTCATCTCCAGCTCCCCCTTCTCCAGGAGCTTGTGGGCCTCCCCCACCTCGCACATGCCGATCCTCTCCAGGAACATGAGGGTCTGGTGGGCGAACCCGTTGTAGATCTCCACGTAATCGATCTCCCTCCTGGGATCCTGGATCCCGGCCCTCTCGTAAGCTTGCTTGGCGGCTATCTGCGCCGGCATCTGCTCCGCCGGGTCGGTGATGATGCCCTCGATGAGGTTCCCGGTGGTGGCGTCGGAGGCGCAGTTGGCCACCGCCCACACCCAGGCCGCCTTGTCCGCCAACTTGGCCGCCTTCTCCTCCGAGGCCAGGATGCACACCGTGGCCCCGTCGGAGGTGGGGCAGACGTGGCCGAAGCGGATGGGCCAGGAGATGAGCGGGGTCTGGGCTATCTTCTCCGCCGTGGCCTCGGGATCCTTGAGGTGGGCGTAGGGGTTCTTGGCCGCGTTGCGCCTCTCCATGGCGGCGATGGCATCGATGTGCTCGATACCCGCCCCGGAATGGTGCAGGTAGGAGGTGGCCTGGTAGGAGATGCCGCCCGCGCTTCCGCCCCCGATGGCCCCCATGCCCTTCTGCCCGGTGACGTCTATGCCCGCGGCCAGCATGGCCATGATCTCCGGGGTGATGATCCCGAGGAGCCCCACCTGGGAATCGCCCTCGGACTGCTTCTCGTAGGTGACCACCATGACCACGTCATGCAGGCCGGAGGCTATGTGGTAATAGCCGGCGTGGAAGGCGGACATGCCCGTGGTCCCGCCGGTGGCTATGCGCATCACCGGCTTCCCCAGCGAGGCGATGTAATCCGCCGACCAGAGGTGGGGGAGGTTCACCCCCTCGAAGGTCTGCATGTTGCCGAAGACCACGGCGTCGATGTCCGCGGGGGTGAGGCCGGAGTTCCGGAAGGCGTTCTCCACCGCCTCGGAGATCATCTCCGGGATGCATACGTCCCGCCGCTTGCTGACGAAGACCGGGGTATATCCTATGCCCACTATGGCCACGTTGCGCATCTCCACCACCTCCTACACTCCCAGGAGGAGAACCGCGTTCTGCTGGGCGCAGGGACCGTCCTGTCCGTGCACCACGGCGACCTCCGCCTTGCCCACCTGGTTCTCGCCCGCCTCGCCGCGCAGCTGGCGGACGGCCTCCGCGAGCCGTATCAGGCCCGTGGCGCTCACGGGATGCGCTCCCAGGGCCCCGCCGGAGGGGTTGACGGGCATCTTCCCGGCGATGGAGGTGTCGCCGGATTTATAGGCCTCCTCCGCCGTCCCTTCCTCGAGCAGGCCCAGGGCCTCCGCCAGCAGGGGCTCCTGGTGGGCGAAGAGGGCGGAAACCTCCGCCAAGTCCACCTCGGCCTTGGGGTCCTTGATGCCCGCCATGTCGTAGGCCCGTTTCGCGGCCTGGGACGTGGAGGGCGATCTGGAGAGGTCCCGTTCCCCGATGTAGAAGGTCTCGATGCTCTGCCCCATGCCCAGTATCCATACCGGTTTCTCGGTGAGCTCCCTGGCGCGTTCCTCGGAGGCCAGGAGCACGGCGCAGCCGCCGTCCGTGGGCGGGTAGCAGTGCAGCTCTCGCAGCGGTTCATAGTAAGGCGGCGAGGAAGCCACCTGCTCCTTGCTCACCCCCGGGAGCCTCCTCGCCTGGAAGGGATTGGCGGCAGCGTTGGAGAGTGCCTGCGCCGCCGCCTCGTGAAGGAGTTCATCCGAGTAACCGTATCTCGCCAGGTAGCTCCTCGCCTGGAATGCCGCCGCGTTGATCTCGTTGAGCAGTTTCATCTGCCGGTCGTAGATCGGGCTCAACTGGTATTCCACGTGGAGGTAGGGACTGACCTGGCTCCCGGTGAGGCCCAGCGCCACGACCATGGCCGTGCGGTACTGCCCGGAGAGGATGCGCATCACCGCGTACATCACCGCGTTCAAACCGTCCATCTCCACCTTGCTCTCGTCTCGCATGTAGGCTCCCGCCGGGGCGTCGAGGAAGACGTTGGAGATGGTCCTCCCGTCCAGGAAATCGTTGGTGCTGAAGATGGTGGTGTCCACGGCGGTGCGGTCTATTCCCAGGTCGTCGAAGAGGCCCCGGGTGAGCTCGAAGGTGAGGCGCTCACGGGTGGTGACCAGGTCCGGCGCGCACTTCATGCGGAACCCTACGATGGCGACCTTCTTGTCCATCCCACTCACCTCCCTCACGCCGGCTCGAAGTGGTCGAGGTCCCCGTAGTCCCCCTCGACCTGGTCCTTCCACACCGCTTTGACCTTCATCCCCGCTTCCACTTTGCCGGGGTCCACCCCTTCCACCCTGTGCAGGAGCAGGGAGGCGTTGTCGTCCAGTTTGATGAGACCCAGCACGTAGGGCCTCTCGGCGGGACTCAACCTGCCGCCCTTCTCCATGACCACGTGGCCCACGGTGAAGTTCTCCAGGGTCCCCTCCTGGGGGAGTTCCACCATCTCCTCCATGACCTTGTTGCACACCCCGCAATACTTGCGAGGGGGCACGGCGATCTTCTTGCAGTCCGGGCACCTGGAGCCGAGTATCTTCCTCTCCTTGAAACCTTCCAGGTAGCGGGTCATGTATGGCCCTATGCGATAGTTGTAGGTATAGTCCATGGGGACTACCGGCGTCAGAAAGGTCTCCTCCGTCGCTCCCATAACTCCCTCCTTTCCCACGGGACGACTCATGGTTCGACGTCAGCGGTGGCGGGATTTGTCCGAACAATGCAATCCTATACCCTTTGCGATGGATTGTAAATATCTTTACTATTGATTGCTACTTTATAATTTTTCGTCGCCTTCGTTGCGCTCACCGCCTGGACCGCGAACACCTTGTCTTCCCATGCCGCGGCCTTGAAGTGAGTGGGTGGTTTCGCCATTCACCTATCGCCCCGGTTCCTTTCCGGCCCTGCTCAGCGCCTGCCCCGCGAAGATCTTGTCCACCCGTGCAGCAGCCTTATAATTAATAATCGAATCCGTATTTAATAACCTGTTTTGTTCATCAAACAACGGCGAACAGGGCCGCACCACGGATGGGGAAATGCTACCGTTGGGGGTTTCACCGCTTTCGGTTTGCTGAGGGGGATCACGATGAAAAAGGGCTGTCCGCTTTGTTTCACGTTACTTATCGTCCTCATTCTCGCTCTTTACGTCCTTCCCTATTCGGCGGCGGACGTACCGCCGGAAAACGATCGTTACGCTGCGCGGACCGCTGACGGAGTCGAGCTGGCCCTCAAGCGTTACCGCCCGGATCCCGGGGCACCCTTCCGCAAGGGGAGGCAGCCCGTGATCCTCATGCCCGGCCTCATGAGCAACATGAACGAATTCGACGTACATACCCCGCCTGGCGAGTCCTTCGCCGTGATACTGCCCTCCACCCTTGCGCCCTGGGCACGCGACGACCCGTATGTCGCCCGCGACCCGATGCGCTACTACAGCCTCGCCCATTACCTCTGGAACCAGGGTTACGACGTGTGGCTGGCCAACTACCGGGGAGAGGGCAGGGGACCTTATGTGAGCGGCGGGCAGGGGGGTTATTCCCTCGACGACCTGGGCATATACGACGTCCCGGCGGTGGTGAAAAAGGTCTACGAGGAGACCGGCAGGCATCCCGTGTACATCGGCCACAGCATGGGGGCGAGCATGGCCTACATCTTTCTGGAGGGCGCCGAGTATCTTGATGCTCCCGACCCGCACGTGCACTCCGATCCCGCCCTGGTGAAGGAGCGCAACTCAGGCCGCGGCGAACAATCTCTTAAAGGCCTGGTGGTTCTGGACGGCCCCATGGGCACGGTGGGGATGAACGCCTCCTATGACCCTTCGCTATTCCTGGTTTTGCGCGACCGCTGGTATATGGACCTCAGGTGGCTCAACCCCGTTCTTGACCTTCTAGCGCCCTGCACATACCAGCTTTACAGGTTCTTATGGTTCCTCTGCCGTCTCTTCAACTGGCCGGATCTCGGCCCCATGAACCTCCTGCTCTCCACCAACCCCGACAACATCCATCAGGAGGTCCACCGTTATTTGCTCAAACACGCCGTGGACGGGATGAGCACACGTACCGTGGCGCAGTTCTCCTCCGCATACGCCACCAAGAGGTTCCGTGAGGACTGGTACAACGGTGTGGACGACTCCACGGTCCCCATCCCGCCGCCGCCCGCCCCCGGCGACGGGTATTATTACTACAGCGACCACCTGGACCTCGTTTCCCTGCCGGTCCTGGTCATAGCCGACGACACGGTGGACATCACCCATCCCGACGACATACGGAACTTTTTCCTCGGCAAGTCCAGACACCGGCTGGATTACTTCCTACGCGTCCCCAACACCGCCCATGTCGACCTTGTGGCGGGGCTCAACGCTCCCACGGAGGTCTTTCCGGCCATCGGCCGTTGGTTGCGCATGCTCTGCAGGTCCAGGTGAGGCGCCGATTCTCCCGAAGAGGCCCGGGGGCAAAGGGACGAAGGGAGGGGGGGTCATCTCCGCGTGTTCATCCCCGGCATCTCCCTTTGGCCGCACGGGGAGGCTGCAGCGGGCGGAAAACGCCGCGCGCCGCCTATCCCTTTTGCGCCAGCACCGCGAGAGAGGTGCCGCCAAAGAGGTCGAACCGGCGTATCAGGCGCGCCTCCAGGTCCAGGAGCGCGCGGAGGACGCGGTGGGTGGCGGGGAAGAGCGTCTCCATTCCCGGGGTATGATTACCCTTCCCGCCGACGAAATTCCCCCGCCACATGTAATAGCGGACCAGGGGCTGTACCAGCACGGCGTAAGAGGTGAGGCGCAGGGGGCGCAGGCCGGAGGAAATGAGGAGGCGCCTCACCTCCCACCTGGTGTAGCGGCGGAGGTGTCCGGCCAGGCAGTCGAAATCGCTGTATAGCTCGGGGCGGCCGGGGATGGTGAGGAGGAGGCGGCCGCCCGGCTTCAGCACCCTCTTCAGCTCAAGCAGGGCGGGCAGGTCCAGGCGCAGGTGCTCGAGGACGTCCAGGCAGGTCACAAGGTCGAAGGTGGCATCGGGATAGGGCAGCGCGTATATGCTCGCCTCGCGGACGTGTTCTATTCCCCGCAGGCGGCAGAAACGCACCGCTTCCTCGGAGTAGTCGCAGCCCTCCACTTCCCCGTAGCGGGAGAGAAAGGCGAAGTTCCCCCCCGTACCGCAGCCGACGTCGAGTATCCGCCGCCCGTCGCCCGGAGCCGGCCCGTCCAAGAGGGAGGCCAGGACCATACGCCGTCCCACGAACCACCAATGCTCGTCCTCCTTCTCGAACATGGTGGCGTAGGCCCTCTTCTCCAGCTTCATCCTGGCTCCTCAAGCTCGGGACAGGGCACCCCGCGGGCAGGCCTCCGCGCAGCAGAAACAGGTGATACAAGTACCGGCGTCTATCTTCGGCAGGTCTCCGCGCATGGACACCGCCTCCACGGGACAGGCCTTCACGCATATGCGGCACCCGTCGCACTTCCCGGCGTCCAGGCGGACCTCCCCGAAGCGGAAGGAGGGAGCACGCCCCGTGATGCGGTCCAGGGGACGCCGCAGGAGGTCGTATATCCTCAAAAGGATGCCGGAGATCATCATGCGGTTGAGATCGGGGCGGGCTGGGAGCTCGAACTCCCTGCGCACGGCCTCGACGCCGTCCCCCAGGACCTCGAACCCCTCGAGGCGGCCCAGCCCCCTCTCGGCCGCCAGACGGATGTGGGCGATCTCGCGCGGGTCGGCACCCATGATGCGCGCGCAGGTCGCATCCACCTCCACCACGTTATCCCCGGCGACGATGACCCCCAGGCGCACCGGCCTCCCGTTGGTGGGCCCCAGGGCTCCCTCCATCCCCACAAGGCCGTCCACCACTATGAGCCGGGAGCGGATCACTGTGTTGAGGTCAACGATGCCCTGGTCCAGGCCGCGAAGGTGGATGATGAGCTTGTCCCGGGTGGGGACCACCCCCTTCAGGTTCTTGAGGCCCAGGGAGACCACCGTCTGGAGATGGGTCTTCATGACCGGCATGTTGATCAGGGCGTCGCATTCCAGAACCGGCTTGGCCACCACCTCCTCCTTCACCACCACCCCTCCCGGGATGCGTATCTCCACCCTCTCCGCCGCGTCCAGGTCGAGCAGGGGGAACCCGTAGCGCTCACGGAAATCGCCGTACCCGGCACGGGGAAAGACACGAGAGGAGCGAAAGGGGTGGATGGGGCTCTCGCCCACCGCCACCTCGGCTCCCTGCGCCGCTGCCAAACGGCACACCTCCGCCACCAGCTCCGGGTCGGTGACCGCTCCCGTCTCGCTGGCCTTTGCGGCGCAGATGTTGGGCTTCACCAATACCTTCTCGCCCGGGGAGACGAACCTTCCCATCCCTCCCAGGAGCTCAACGGCTCTGCGCACGTCCTGCGGGCCCTCCGCCCTGATCACAGCCACGGTCATCGGCTACACCTCACTTAACGACTCTCAGCGCTTCCTCGGCGCACCACGACCTTATCCCGTCGCAGACCTCCGAATACTTGGTGTATTCTTCCAATTCCCAGGCCTCCGCGAACGACCGCCCCGTGAGCTCGCGGCATTCCAGGGAACCGAAGCGCTTCCGGAATCCCCGCACCAGTGGGTTACCCACCGACCACAATCCCTTCCTTCCCCTACCCGCGTAGAGGTTGAGATGGCCACGGGTAAAGAAGAACAGCGTCCCGAAGACGCCTTCCGCACGGGGGTCGATCCCCCATACTCCTCCAAGTGCCAGCAGGGCTCCCGCCAGTGCACCGCAAAGGCCGCCGGAGAGTCCCACGCCGCCGTCCAGTGCGATGGATATCTCTTCCAGGAACTCGCTACCCAGCCCGGCCTCCTCACGGATGCGGCGCAGGACCGGTGCGGCGCAATGGCCTCCGATCCGGGGGCCGGCGGCCCCGGGAGCCCCGCCTGCCTCGCGAACCGCCTCGCCAACCGGGGCTTCCTCCTCCGCTGCTCCGGCGGCCCTTGCCTCCCGCTCACCTTCCTCGAGAGGCTGGTTCACCAACTCGATGAGCTTCTCCACCGCCTTCCCGATATGGTTCACGCAGCGGGTGAAGACCTTCCCGGTGAATATGTAGTCCGCGAAACCGGAGGCCCTGCGGAGATCCGCTCCGCACCTTTCCCGGCACAGGGTGCTCCCGAAGCTCTCCTCGAACCACGCGGTGTACTCGCGCATACGCCGGTAGAGGGCCTCCCTCTTCGCCTCCTCTCCCTCCAGGAGGTCCCCCAGGTGCCCCAGGGCCAGGGACATGCACCCACCGGAGACCACGCCGCAGGTGGAGCCCTCGCTCACCCCTCCCCCTTCCAGGGGACAGGCGGCCTTCACCGCGCTGCGGTCGGTCAAGCCCAGGTACCCTACCAGGGTACCGAAGGTGGCCTGGTTTCAGTTCAGGTAAGTTATGAGTCGCACGCGTGCCAGGGTGGCTATCCAGCGGTTCAACAACTCGTCCATGAAGGCCTCCTCTCGAGATGTAAGAGAAGCGGACGTGAACATTATAACCCGGGCGAAGAGGAAGATTACGCTCGGGTAACCCGGGACGAGCGAAAGGCGGAAGGGGAGCGAACCTCACCTCCCCCTCATCTCCAAGGGCCATCGTGGCCGCGCAGTCCGAGCCGATGCCCCGGTGAGCTCATGGTAATTTCCGGTCATAAATGCGACGACCTTTGAACGGCGAACCTGCATGAGTCATGAGGTGGTGCCGGTCTTCCCCGGGATCTTGCCCCTTCACCGCCGAATAGCGGAAGGTACACATCCCGGCAACATCGAAGGAAGTTCCGTGAGGAACGACTTGATGAGGCCGCTTCGCTTCAGGCGCGGGTGGTTGCATCCCGAAACCCGTACGGTGCACGGGAGAGCACCCGCAAACACATATGTCGTGACGGTGAAGTGATGCGCGCCGGACATTTTCGTGAGGATGGCAAGTGGTGAGGTCCGACAGCAGAAGAGATGCGGGGAGGAGCCTGCTTTCCGCCTTTTCTCGCTCATGGGAACCCGGAGGTGCGGAGTATGGAATACCGGAACCTCAAACTTGAAAGCAAAGGTCGCGTGGCCGTTCTGACCTTGAACCGCCCGGAGCGCGGGAACGCCCTCAGCGTGGAGATGATGCGGGAGCTGGAGGACGCCGCCCTATCCTTCCGGGAGGACACGGAGACCCGGGTGGTGGTCTTCACCGGGGCGGGCAAACACTTCTGCGTGGGTATCGACCTGCGGGACCCGGCGCATGTGGAATCCTTAAGCTCTCCCCTGCTCGCCCGCCGGCGCCTCTTCGACCTCGGTCCCCGCATGATCCGCGCCCTGAGGGAAATGGACCAGGTGACACTCGCCGCCCTCAACGGAGCGGCCATGGGCGGCGGAGCTTGCATCGCCTCCGCCCTGGACTTCCGGCTGGGGGCCGCGGACTGCCGGGTGGGTTATCCGGAGAGCAGCCTGGCCATACCCCTTAGCTGGGTCAGCCTCCCCCTCTGCGTGCGCCTGGTGGGCCCCTCCCGCGCCAAGCGCTGGCTGATGCTCGGGGAGAGGCTGGGGGCCGAGGTCCTCCTGGAATGGGGTTTCCTCGATGAGGTGGTGCCCCCGGAGGAGCTGATGGAGAGGGCGCTGCAAACGGCCGAGTCCTACGCCGAACGTGCCCCGGTGGCGGTGCAGATGATCAAGCGCAGCGTCAACGCCGTGGCCGGGGCCTTGGACGAGGCCCTCATGCACATGGACGGCGACCAGGTGCTGCTGGCGCAGACCTCCCGCGATTTCCGGGAGGCGGTGAGCGCCTTTTTGGAGAAGCGGCAACCCCACTTCACCGGGGAATGACCTTCTTCCCCGATGAGAGAGGGCGCGGTCACCCGCGCCCGTCTTCCTCTCTCCTCCGCCAACCCGGCGGCGAGCGCCGGGTCCCGCCAGCCTCAGTCCACGCCGAAGATGGCCACCGAGCACACGTTCTGGGTGGGGACCCCGCCCAGGTTGTGGGTCAGCCCGAACTTGGGGTTCTTCACCGCGCGGTCCTCCGGCCAGCGGCCCAGGAGCTGGTTGTATATCTCGTAGATCATGCGGATCCCCGAGGCCCCGATGGGGTGCCCGAAGCACTTCAGCCCCCCGTCCGGCTGGCAGGGTATCTGACCGTCCAGGTCGAAGAAGCCGCTGAGGATGTCCTCCGGAGCCCCGCCGGGGGGAGAGATCCCCAGGTCCTCCATGGTCACCAGCTCGGTGATGGAGAAGCAGTCGTGCACCTCCATCATGGAGATCTCCTTGCGCGGGTCCTTTATCCCCGCTTCCTCGTAGGCCTTGCGGGAGGCCGTCTGGGTGGTTATGATGCCCGCCCCGTCCCAGCGGGTGAACATGGCCTCCTCCCCGGAGCTCACCGAGATCTGCAGGGCCTTGACCTTGACCATGGGCTCGTTGGGCTTGAGCTTCCTGAAGACCTCCGGGGTACAGACGATGGCCGCCGCCGACCCGTCGCTCACCCCGCAGCAGTCGAAGAGGCCCAGAGGGTATGCCACCATAGGAGCCCCCATGATCTGCTCCTTGGTCACCGCCCGGCGCAGGTGGGCGCGGGGGTTCTTGGCCCCGTTCTGATGGCTCTTCCAGGAGACATGGGTGATGGCCTCCTTGAGCTTCTCCATGGGGATCTTGTACTTGGCGGCGTAGGCCGTGGCCAGCTGGGCGAACATGCCAGGAGCGGTGGCGTTGGGCCCGATCATCACCGCCTCCTGGCCGAAGGCCGGGCTGTCGGGAAGCCCTCCGTACCCGGTGTCCTTGAGCTTCTCCACGCCGATGGCCAGGGCGATCTCGCAAGCCCCCGAGGCCACGGCGTAGGTGGCGCCGCGGAAGGCCTCCGTACCCGAGGCGCAGAAGTTGTCCACCCGGGTGAAGGGTATGAAGGGGGTGTGCAGGGCCCCGCTGGCGTAGGTGGCGCCCTTGCCGATGTTTATCTCGTCGATGTGGATGCCCAGCCAGGCGGCCTGGATGTCCTTCTTCTCGATGCCCGCGTCCTGAAGGGCCTCGGTCAGGGCTTCTATGAGGAGGTCGTCGGAACCGGCGTCCCAGCGCTCCCCGAATTTCGTGCATCCCATGCCCAGGATGACCACCTTGTCCCGGATTCCCTCGGCCATCTCACTTCACCTCCCCCACCGCCGGGATGGCTTTCCAGAAGTAATTGGTGATGTCGCGCTTGGGATCATAGAACTTGATGCGGAAGCTGAACTCCACCGGCATGCCCACGGAGAGGTCTTCCACCGTGCAGTCGGTAAAGTCCATGAGTGTACGGCCGCCGCCGTTGAAGTTCACGTTGCCGTAGATGGCTGGCGGGTTGACCGAGGCGGCCAGCATGTCCCCGGTATAGGTGAAGACCGTCCCGCCCTTGTCCGCCAGGTACACGGGGTCCATCTCGTCCAGGGCCTGGCAGTCGGGGTTGATGCACAGGCGCTGCGGAGGGAACTGCTGCGTCCCGCACTTGCGGCACTTGCTCCCCCA
>NZ_JACVJJ010000089.1:0-98840 GCF_015711935.1 Candidatus Solincola tengchongensis | reverse complement strand
GGTGCAGGTAAGGCGGTTTGGTGGGGGTTATGTCTTCTAGTGGTTTTCTCATGGGGATGAGCAAGGCCGTGCGCTGTCTTCAACGAGATGGTGGGTTGAATTGGGGGACGGTGTCCCTGAGAGAGGGGCGGCTGCGGCCCTTTCCCGGGGGAATTTCCGTTCCTGGAGGGAATGAGAGCGGCGAAAGGGGCGTGAAGCCGGTGAGGAGGATGCTCAGAAGGCTGGGAAAAGTGGTCGCCTGGTGTTCGACCTGCGGCGTCGCGGCGCCTGTATGCTGTGCGCGCCGTTTCCGCAGCGAGAGGCGCGAACCCGTGGTCTGGTCGCCGGGGAAGGGGGAGGCGCTTCTTATAAGGAACGCAGAGGTAGTGGACGTGGTGGGCGGCACCATGCTCCACAAGCGGAGCATTGTGGTGAGGGATGGGCGCATTGTCGAGGTGGCGACGGAGAAGAGGGGGGCGGAAGCGGTATACGACAAGGTGATGGACGCCTCGGGGGCCTTCGTGATACCAGGCCTGATAAACGCCCATTGCCACACCCTGCTCCCCTCCACCCTATCCCTCGCCCCGGATGTCCTGGCCTCCATGAGGCGCCAGGTGGAGAGATGTTTGGAGGAGTGCGTGGTCCACGGGGTGACCACGGTCAGGGACGCCGGGTCGCTCCCGCTTCTCCTCAAGGGGTTCGCGGAGCGCATAGAGAGGGGCGAGCTCCTGGGGCCGCGCGTCTTTTTCGCCGGTTCCTTCATCAACGTGCCCGGCGGTTACCCGGATTTCATGCCTCCCACGCCCGCCTGGCTGGCGGAGAGGTGGGGGCGGTTCGGGTACCAGGTAAGGACTCCCGGCGAGGTGGAGGAGGCGGTGGAGAGGAATGCCGGGGACGGAGCCTGCTTCATAAAGACCGCCTTCGACGACCGCTCCCTCTTCGTGGGACAGAAGCCCCTCTCCGTCATGGACGACGACCTTCTCGGCAGGCTGGTCGAGGCGGCCCACGAAAGGGGCTTGAAGGTCTCCGCCCATCACCGCTTCCGCCGCGGCTTCCGGCGCGGCGTGGATTTTGGCCTGGACGGCATGGAGCACCTCCCCACCGACGAGGTACTCGATGGCCGGGAGGTGGAGAGGTTCGTCTCCGCGGGGATGTACGTGGTGCCCACGGTATCCGTGGCCTGGGCGCTTGGCGGCATGAGCCGGGGGGATCCGTACCTCGACGACCCCCTGGTGCGGCGAAGCCTGGACAATCGCAGGGAGGTCCTGCGCAACCTCTACCCATCGCTTTTCGAGCCTCCCATCTACCGCTCAATAATGCGGACGGAGAGGAACTCCCGCGACCCCTCCTTCCCGGAACGGCGCCATCTCATGTACGTCGTGGATCCCAAGATATTCACCCAGGGCCTTGTGGTGGGGCGGGAGAACCTGAACCGTCTCTACCACGCCGGTGCGCTCATCGGCTGCGGGAACGACGGCGGGGTCCCTCAACTGACCCCGGCCCTTTTGGGCTTGGAGATGGTGCTTCTCGCCGAGCTCACGGACATGGCGCCCGTGGACGTCCTGCGTTCCGCGACCATCAACAACGCTCGCATCCTGGGGATGGAGGGTGATTTGGGGAGCGTGGAGAAGGGAAAGCTGGCTGACCTGGTGATCCTGCCCGGGAATCCGCTGCAGAACATGGAACACGTCATGCGGCCCAACGCGGTGTTCAAGGAGGGGAGGCTGGTTTATTCCGACCGGCGCTATGAGGTGCGGTAGGGAGCGTGGCGGGAGGCTTCGCGGCGCGTAAGCGCCCCGCCGCGAAGGGAAGGGCGGAGAAGGCGGCATGTCGCGGCTTGGGTACAATGCCGGAGAGGACTGTGAATATCCCTAATCTGGTAAATAGAGGAAATCTTACCGGAAGCTGAACGACGGTTCTTGAGGAGCGGGAGAACATGTGGCTGCGTTACGTGATATTGAGGATACCTTTCGCCCTGGTGGCCCGCTCGAGGAAGTACGACCTCCGGGTGAGCGGGAGGGAGAACGTCCCGAGATACGGGCCCTTCATCGTGGTCTGCAACCACCAGAGCAGCGTGGACATCATAGCCGTGGCGCTGGCCCTGAAACCGGTGCTCATCCACCGCCAGATCTGGCCCTGGGCGAAGAAGGAGATCCAGACCGGGGCGGAGGGTCTCCTGGGAAAGTTGCTCTGGAAGGTCTTCGGGGTCATCCCCATCGACCGCTCCGGAGGGGACAATTCCGAGGCCATACGCCGGAGCCTTGAGCACCTGCGGCGGGGTGAGCTGGTCCTCGTCTTCCCGGAGGGCACACGGAGCAAACCGGGGGAGGTCAAGCCTTTCCAGTTCGGGGTGGCCAACCTGGCCCGCGCCGCGCCCGCGCCCATCCTCCCCGTGGCCGTCTACCGGAGGGAGGACGGCGGGGTGCAGGTGAACATCGGGAAGCTCTTCACCCTCCCGCCCAAGCGGCGGATGTACGAGGTGCTGGAGGAGCTGGGGGAGAAGGCCGAGGGCCGCTTCGTCCAGCAGGTGGAGACCCTTCGCCAGTGGGCGGACACCGTGCCCCGGGACCGCAAGGGCATGAAGCTCATCACTCGTATGATCCACATCGTGACCGAGTTCGTGTCTCGCAAGGACATACCCTTCGACATCTTCTTCCGCCTGGCCGAGGAGGAGGACAACGAGTTCATCCGCGACCGGGTCATGGAGCTGCTCCCCGGAGGGTGGAAAAAGGTCAAGGCCTGAGCGCTGCGGGCCAAGAAGGCGAAAAGATCGGCGTTCTTCGTTCCGTGAACCGGTCGCGTTAGGGCTTTTGTGCGGAGAGGATGGATATCCGTCCGGCGGGCAGGATCGCATTCCATCATCGAACCGAACGGTCGGGCTTCCGAGCGGCGTGCGCTGTTGTGCATGCCTAAAGGTTCCTGACACCCCGGCTCCGAAAGGGGAAACGGAGGAAATTACGAATCAATAAGTAAAGATGGGGCGGAGAGGCTGCGAGCCGATGTGAGGCTTTTCCGGATCATAGGGGCGGGAGGACGAGCATGGAGAGGAAGAAATGGGCCTGTGGACATTGCGGCCTTCCCCGCGGGATAGGGAAGGGCAACGCCTGGCACAACAACGGGGTGATCACGGCGAAGCAGCCGCCCCACATAAGGGGTACCCTCTATGATGTGGAGGAGCTCAACAACCTCTTTCCCGCCATCTCGCGGCGCATCGACTTCGACATCACCCGGCTGGTCATCGAGGGAAAGCGGAAGGACGGAGTGCGTTACACCCGTTCCCTCATCGAGAACCTGCGCCGGGCGGGAAAGGATCCCTCGCCCCTGGACGTCTTCCGCATGATTACCCATTTCTGCGCCTACTGGGGGTTGGGCATCGCGGAGGTGCTCGAGTATCGGGAGGGGGAGATCCTCTCCATAAAAACGCTAGACTATTACAGCGATCCCATGGCCCGGGGAGACTGGGCGGGCGTCTTCGAGGCGGCGGACGGGAGGAGGGGAGACCCGCGCTGGAGGGACGAGGAAGCGCGGGACATCATCGACGTCGTGGCCGTGGAGGGAGAGCCGGTGCTCGAGGAGCGCATCGAGCAGGAGGTGGAGCTGGGCATCCCCTTCGTGGAGGAGGGAGACCTCGAGTACCGCTACTGTCCGGAGTGCGGCGTCCCCATGGCAGTTTCCGAGCAGTTCGAGTGGAACCCCGAGATCTCTCTCATCCGGGAACGCATCAGCGGGAGGCGGTTCATCCTCCACAACACCAACGGCATCGTGGCCGTGGTCCGCGTCCTGGAGGAGGAGCTGGGAGAGGAGGTAGGGGGCATCATCGCCGAGATAAGCCGCGATTACGCCCGGGGGTATTACGGGGAGATAAAGGACCGCACCTCCCTGGAGGCCGAGTTCCTGAAGTTCCCCCTGCGGAGCTGGGGAAGGACCGCGACGATGAAGAAAGAGGACGGGGGTTACAGGGTGAGGATCGTCAACCCGTACTCGCCCCCCGTAATCGCCGGGCGACTCTGGGGCCTCATGGAGGTCTTCGAGGAGAGGGAGTTCCGGCTGGCGGGCATGGAAAAGGGTCAGGGGTACGTGGATGTGCGCTTGAGCTAACCCTGGACGTCCGGTTCCCTTTCCCTTCCCATTCCCTGATCCCACCCATATATCTCCGCCATATGGCCCGGTGACCTGACCTTCCGGGACTCTTGAACGCCGGGAGAGGAAGGACCAGGGTCGCGGCGCAGGTAAAGGGGAAAAGCATATGCGGCCCTCCGGGGTGGGCAGGGCTTTTTACGTTGCTTTCGTCGCATTCCCACCGAGACGATTCAGCGCGGCAAGGGCTCCCGGTGGGGCATGGTCCCGCATTGGTTTCCTCTCGACGGCGGTAAGCCGCTCTGAGGTGGATTCGCTTATCATTCCCGCAGGCACTTCAGGGGCGAGAAGAAGCAAGAGATCAACCCGACAGGCGATATAAATATTGACTACTAAAACGATAGTAATTATAGTAATTTTAATTTTGGATGAAGATGAGAGGAAAGGAGGCGTGGTGGCCAGGCTCTACGCGGACATCACCCAGACTGTGGGAAACACCCCATTGGTGAGGTTGAACCGAGTGACGGAAGGCATCGAGGCGGAGGTGTACGCCAAGCTGGAGTCCTTCAACCCGCTTTCCAGCGTGAAGGACCGCATCGGGGTGAGCATGATCGAGGACGCCGAGCGGCGAGGGAGACTGGGAGAGGACAGCGTGATCGTCGAGCCCACCAGTGGGAACACGGGCATCGCCCTGGCCTTCGTCTGCGCCGCCCGTGGTTACCGGCTCATCCTCACCATGCCCGAGACCATGAGCCTGGAAAGGAGGAAGCTCCTCGAGGTGCTGGGAGCCGAGCTGGTTCTCACCCCGGGTTCCGAGGGCATGAAGGGGGCGGTGGCCAAGGCCGAAGAGCTGGTGCGCACCATCCCGGGGGCCCTGATGCTCCAACAGTTCGAGAACCCGGCCAACCCGGCTGTCCACCGCCTGACCACCGCCCGGGAGATATGGGAGGATACCGACGGGAAGGCGGACATCCTGGTGAGCGGGGTGGGCACCGGGGGGACGCTCACCGGCGTGGCCGAGGTGATCAAGGAACGCAAGCCGGAGTTCTACGTGGTGGCCGTGGAGCCGGAGGCCTCACCGGTACTCTCGGGCGGCGAGCCGGGCCCGCACAAGATCCAGGGCATCGGGGCCGGCTTCGTCCCCAAAGTGCTCCGGACGGAGCTCATAGACGAGATCGTGAGGGTGAGAGACGAGGACGCCGGCGCCATGGCCCGGAGGCTGGCCCGGGAGGAAGGAATACTGGTAGGAATATCCTCCGGGGCCGCCGCCTGGGCGGCGCTGGAGGTGGCCCGCCGGCCGGAGAACCGGGGCAAGATGCTGGTGGTCATCCTTCCCGATACGGGGGAGCGATACCTTTCCACCTGGCTCTTCGAATCCACCGTCTCTCCCTGAAGCGGAGCGGGGTCGGGGGGCGGTGCGGTTGGGCTAAACCATTACCGGGAGTCGGGCAAGGTCATCGCCTGGTGAGGGCGTGTTTCTTGAGAATAGGCAAGGAGAGATTCGATGAGGAGAAGGATCTACCTGGACAGTGCGGCCACCACTCCCATCCGGGAAGAAGCGCTTCAGGCCACGGTAGGGGCTTACCGGAACGCCTTCGGCAACTCCTCCAGCGTCCACCTCTTCGGGCAGGAAGCCCACCGTTTGCTGGAGGAGTCGCGCGAGGAGTTCGCCGCCTGCATTGGCGCCCGCCCCGAGGAGGTGGTGTTCACCGGGTCGGGTACGGAGAGCGACAACCTGGCCATCCGCGGCGTGGCACTGGCCGTCCGGGAGGTGGGGCGCCATATCATCACCTCGCAGACCGAACATCACGCCGTGCTCCATTGCTGCCAGGAATTGGAAAAGGAGGGCTTCCGGGTCACCTACCTTCCTGTGGACGGCCGGGGCCTGGTGGACCTTGAGGCCCTGAGGGAGAACATCGAGGCGGACACCGTGCTCATCAGCGTCATGACCGCCAACAACGAGACGGGAGCTCTTCAGCCGGTCAGGGAGATAGCCCGCATAGCGCGGGAGAGGGGGGTCCTCTTCCACACCGACGCCGTGCAGGCGGCAGGGAAGATGCCCCTCCACGTGGACGATCTCGGGGCGGACCTGGTGTCCTTCTCCGCCCACAAGTTCTACGGTCCCAAGGGGGTGGGAGCCCTCTTCATCCGGAAGGGCACTCCCATCCGGCCCATAATGCAGGGGGGCCATCACGAGAAGGGGTTGCGTCCCGGGACGGTGAACGTCCCAGGCATAGTGGGCATGGCCAGGGCCCTTTCCACCACCGTGGAGGAGATGGAGGAGGTCTTGCCCCGGCTGCGGCAGCTAAGGGACGAGCTGGCCGAGGCGCTCATGGAAGAGGTGCCCGGGGTACACCGCAACGGGGACCCCGAGACCTCCCTTCCCCACATCCTGAACCTGAGCTTCGAGGGCGCGGACGGCGAGTCGCTCCTCCTGGCGCTGGACATGGAGGGCGTGGCCGTGTCCACGGGATCAGCCTGCACCTCGGGCTCCGTGGAGCCCTCCCATGTGCTCCTGGCCATGGGTGTCCCCCCGCGGCTCGCCCAGTGCAGCCTGCGTTTTTCCCTTGGTCGCTACACCACCGAGGAGGATATACAACACGTCATACGGGTGCTACCGGGGATCGTGGAGAGGATCAGGAGGATCTCCGGCCGCCGCCGGCCGGTGCTGGTGACCTGAGAGGTGCGGGACATGCGCATGCCCACCAAGGCGCGCTACGGGATGAGGGCCATGCTCGACCTCGCGCTGCACGGCGGCCAAAGCCGTCCCGTGCTCCTGCGTGAGGTGGCCGCCCGCCAAGGGCTCTCCGAGCGGTACCTGGGACAGGTGTTCATCCTGCTCCGCAGGGCGGGATTGGTGCGCAGCGCGCGGGGGGCGAAGGGCGGTTTCATGCTCGCTCGCCCCCCGGAGCGGATAGACCTCCTGGAGATAGTGGAGGCCTGCATCGGTGAGTTAAGTATGGTGGAGTGCGTGTCCAGCAGGAGCTACTGCAACCGGGCGGACGATTGCGCCACCCGGTTGGTCTGGGAGGAGGTAACCAGTTCGATGCGGGAGGTACTTGCCGGAAAGACCCTCGCCGACCTGGTGGTCATGCAGGAAGGGATGGAGAACGGATCTCGGGCCATGTATTACATATAGGGCCATAAAGGCGGATGGTTCATGAGAACATGCAGGAGTTGATGAGCGAATGAGAAATAGGGAAACGCCCTACGAACTGCTGCTTCCCGAGGAAGTAGTGGTAGAGCGCATCCTGGCCCTCAAGGAAAAGCGCAACGCGGTCATCCTGGCCCACAATTACCAGAGGCCGGAGGTGCAGGATATAGGGGATTTCGTCGGCGACTCCCTGGGCCTGGCCCGCCAGGCGGCGCGGACGGACGCCGAGGTCGTCGTCTTCTGCGGTGTGCACTTCATGGCCGAGACGGCCTCCATACTCTGCCCGGACCGCCTCGTCCTCCTACCCGACCTCAACGCCGGATGTCCCATGGCGGACATGGCCGAGGCCCGCGAGGTGAAGAGGTTCCGGGAGGAGCACCCGGAGGTGACGGTGGTCTCCTACGTCAACACCACCGCCGCGGTGAAGGCGGTGAGCGATTACTGTTGCACTTCCTCAAATGCCGTGGATGTGGTGCGCCGCGTGGAGGGCGAGCGTGTGCTTTTTCTGCCCGACCGCAACCTTGCCGCCTACGTAGCCGACCGGGTGCCGGAGAAGGAGATCATCCCCTGGGACGGTTTCTGCCACGTGCACCAGGGCATCCGGAGAGAGCACATCCTGAGGGCCAAGGAGCTTCATCCCGAGGCGGAGGTCATCGCCCATCCAGAGTGCACGCGGGAGGTTCTGGAGCTGGCGGACCACATACGCAGCACATCGGGCATGGTGGAGGCGGCGCGAGAATCGGAAGCCAGGGAGTTCATCCTGGCCACGGAGTGCGGGATGCTCCACCCCCTGCGCAAGGCTGTGCCGGGAAAGAGGTTCTTTCCTCCCGTCGTGGAGCCCCTTTGCCCGAACATGAAATTGACCACCCTGACCAAGGTGCTGCAGGCACTGGAGACGCTCCAGCCCCGGGTGAAGGTACCGGAAGGCATCCGTGTCCGTGCCCTGAAAGCCGTGGAGCGGATGCTGGTCCCCCACGGAGCCTGAGAGGCCGGACCGGTTTCCGGGAGGATCTCAGAGGCGAGAGGCCTCGAAGGAACGCGGGGGCGAGGGAGGATGAAAGGTCGTACGGTGGTTGTGGCCATGTCCGGGGGAGTGGATTCCTCCGTGGCCGCCGCTCTCCTCAAGGAAGAAGGTTATCGTGTCATCGGCGTGGGCCTGAGGCTCTTCGACGGGGGAGGGGAGGGTGCACGGACCTGCTGCGGTATCCGGGATATGGACGATGCCAGGAGGGTGGCCTACCAGCTGGACATCCCCTTCTACCTTTTGGACTTACGGGAGATATTTAGGAGGCGGGTCATCGATTATTTCCTTCACGGCTACCTGAGCGGGGAAACGCCCAACCCCTGCGTGGCCTGCAACAGGTGGGTAAAGTTCCAAGCCCTCTTCAAACGCTGCTCCGCCTGGGGAGCCGATTTCCTGGCCACAGGCCACTACGCACGCCTTGCCCGTGCCGCAGGGGGTGCAGGGTTCCACGTCCTCCTCAGAGGCAGGGACGAGAGGAAGGACCAGTCCTATTTCCTTTACATGTTGCGAAATGAGCAGCTCCCCCGGATCCTCTTTCCCGTGGGGGACCTGACCAAGGAGGAGACGCGCTCCCTGGCCGCGGAGCTGGGCCTCAAGGTCCATGACAAAAGGGAGAGCCAGGACGTCTGCTTTATCGGGGACGGGGACTACGCCTCCTTCTTGATGGCCTGGCACGGAGGAGAGCTCCGGCCCGGACCGGTGCTGGACAGGAAGGGGCAGGTGATCGGTTCCCACCGCGGACTCCCTCTCTACACCCTCGGACAGAGAAAGGGATTGAAGGTCGACAGGCCCGGGCCCTGGTACGTGGCGGGCATGGACCGGGAGCGGAACGCCCTGATAGTGAGCCGGGAACCGCCGCGGTGTCGTGAAGGGCGCCTTCGGGAGGTCAATTTCGTATCCGGAAAGGCCCCCGGCGGTCCGCTGGAGGTCTCGGTGATGATGCATTACCGCGGGAGGGAGTTCCGTGCTCGCGTGATTCCCCTCTCCGGTGGGGAGGCGCGGCTGGAGTTCATGGAGCCCGCCGACGCGGCGGCAGCGGGGCAGGCCGCGGTCTTCTACCAGGGGGAGCGGGTGGTGGGTGGCGGGAAGGTTGTGAATGCCGGCCCCTAAATACCATTTATTGGTATTGTTATGTCCATTTCCCGCCCGGCAGCCCGAGACTCACGTCGAGGCCGAGACGATCTGAGGACGCGTGTTGAGGGAGTCGAACCCTCAGGGGACGCCATGCGCTTCCGTGACTGCCGCTGAGGGTCGACGGCTCATACCCTAAACGCTTCTCCTCAGGCTCTTGTTCCCTAGGAGAGGCCCTCTTTCACCGGGCGACCGTCTTAAGGGGTTACCCTTCATGGCATGGCTTCTTGTGCTTCTGTGGTTGACCGCCAAAGCGTAACTTCATGCTCTTTATGAACCGCTCGAGGCTCGTATCCCACAGAGGAGACCGTTTTCATGGGCGGACTTAGCGAGTGATTACCCTTGAAAGCCCGGTCTCTCCTATACTAAGGGATACCACGGGTGAGGCGTTTTCCTTTTCTGAGTGGCGCTCTGAATGGCGCAGGCGGCATGAAGCGGAGCCTGTCTCGCCGGGTTTGATGACGAGAAGAGTGGGAAGGTGGAAAGAGAGGAAGGAATGCGCAGAGAGACTGACCCTCAGTCCTTGAAACCTTTTTTCGAGCCACGCGAAGTGGTCATCGTGGGGGCGAGGCGCTCCCCCGGTTTCGGGTTCATCCTCCCCCTGGCCCTGCAGAGGCAGGGCTGGGGTGACCGCCTCTATCTGGTGAATCCCGCAGGGGGCGAGTTGCATGGCCTGCCGGTGTACGTCCGCATCTCCGAGGTCCCCGGCGACCCCGACCTGGCGGTGGTCATCGTCCCCGCCGAGGCGGTGCCGGGGGTGCTGGAGGAGCTCGCCGCGCGCGGGATAAAGAACGTTGTGGTGGAGAGCGCCGGCTTCGCCGAGGTGGGGAAGGGAGGGAAGGAGCTCCAGGAGCGTTGCCGGGAGATCGCCCGTCGGCGTGGGTTGCGGGTAGTAGGGCCCAACTGTGTGGGCGTGGTGAACACCGAGAACCGCTTCTCCACCGTGGAGGTGGTTGAGGAGGCGCTCACCCCGGGCCCGGTGGGGGTCATCGCCCAGAGCGGCGTCTTCGGGAACATCCTCCTGGACGGACTGCACCAGCAGGGCGTCTTCATCTCCAAGGCGGTGACCCTGGGTAACCGCATGGACGTGGACGAGTGCGAGGTCCTGGAGTACCTGCACGCCGACCCGCAGACAAAGGTGATCATGATGTACCTGGAGGGAGCGGCCGAGGGCAGGAGGCTGGTGAAGACCCTGCGCCGGGTGACCGCGGACAAGCCGGTGCTCATCCTGAAGAGCGGGCGCACGGCGAAGGGCCGGGAGGCCACCGCCTCCCACACCGGGAGCATGTCCGGGGAGGACGAGCTCTACGAGGCGGTTTTCCGGCAGACGGGCGCCGTACGCGCCGAGACCCTGGAGGAGCTGGTGGACCTGGCCCGGGTCTTCTCCACTCAGCCGCTGCCCCGCGGGAACCGGCTGGGCATCGCCACCTCCAGCGGGAGCTTGGGTGCCCTGGCCACCGATGCCGCGGCGGAGGCGGGCCTCGTCCTCCCGCCGCTGTCTCCGGATACGGAGGGCAGGATCCGCGCCATCGCTCCCCGCTGGATGAACGTGCGCAACCCGCTGGACGTGGGTCCTTCGGGCGCCTACCTCCCGGCCATGAAGGCACTCCTTGAGGACCCGGGGATCGATATGGTGCTCTCCATAATGGTCATGCCCTACGCCGTATTCCGTGAGTTCCAGCTCCGGGGGGTCTCCGTGCATGACTTCCTCGGAAGCGCCGTGGGCCTGCGGGAGCTGGCGCCGGAAAAGCCGCTTGTGGCCTGTTCCTTGGGGGATCGGGGGTTCCTCGAGGAACTGGACCGTTCCCTTGGCCCGTGGATACCCGTCATCACCTCGCCGGAAAGGGCGTCCCGGGCTCTGGCGGCCCTCCATCGCTACCGGTCCTTTCGAGAGAAATTGCGATGAGGTTAGGAGAGTCGATGGGCAGAAGGCCTTCCGGCGGGATTCTGGCGATCGCCGTCGCCTGGGGCATGGCCCAGGCGGACGAGACCGCTCGTCCAAATCACGGGTGAGCACGATCGCCTTTCCACTGGAGCGATTCTCCCCCCGCCGTTCCGGAGATTCCCTGGAGCCCTCTCGTTTCGACGCCCTCAATCGTCACTTCCCTTGTCCCGGCCCCTTCTTTCGCCGCTCGTGTTTTTACGGAGAAGATTCGTCTTTCCGGTGGCAGGCCCAGTTTTCGCGGAGGTATCTCAAGAAACGGTGGGACAGCCTTTTTAAGACCCCTGGCTTTGATGAGCGGACATCTTCGTGAGGCTCAGAGGTGGTGTCGACGGGGGCAAGAGGCGATCACGGGAATCCTGGATCCCTCTCCGGACGAAGGATACACTCCCGCAGATCGAATCGCCGCCGCACACTCGAGAACGGTTTATCGGGGCTGCGGACGGGGTATATTCATATCACTGGAAAGGGACCAAGGACAGCAATTTCGCCGCACTTAATCCGCAAAGGACGGATCATAGACCAAGCTCCGTACCCACTACCTTCGCCGCCGAAACCGCTTTTTCCGCACCACTTTCACGGATGGGAACCTACCCGGTTTGCCGGGAGTGGAGCCGTCGAGTGTCACGGAGGTACGGGCTATGGAGGTCAGGGTCAACGGCGTGACGGTGGAGCTGGAGAAGGGGGAGTCGCTGCTTCAAGCGGCGGAGAGGGCGGGTTTCAAGGTGCCCACCCTGTGTCATCATCCCGCCGTGCCTGCCCAGGGTTCATGCCGGGTCTGCATGGTGGAGGAGGAGGGGAGCGGGAGGCTCCTCACCGCCTGCGATACCCCGGCGCGGGAGGGCATGTCCATCCTCCTGGACACGGAGCGGGTGCTCGAGGCGAGGAGGTATGCGCTGCGACTCATTTTCTCCGGACACCCCGTCCACTGCGAGGTATGCGAGGCGGCAAACGACTGCCGGCTCAGGGAACTAGCCGCCGAGATGGGTCTCAGTGGCCGCGAGCTGCCGTTGAGCCAGGATTTCCGCCCCGTGATGGACGCCAACCCCTTTTACCACCGGGACCTCTCCAAGTGCATCTCCTGCGGCCTTTGCGTGCGCGCCTGCCAGGAGGTACAGGGTGTGGGGAACTACGAGATGCTCGGCCGAGGCCCGCATGCGAGACCGGGTACGGTGCTGGACACCCACCTGGAAGCCTCGGTGTGCGAGTTCTGTGGCTTATGCGCTTCCCTGTGTCCCGTGGGGGCGCTTTTCCAGAGACCCTATCTCCACCGGGGGGCGGAGGAGCGGAGGGTCATCACCATATGCCCCTATTGCGGGGTGGGCTGTTCCCTGGTCCTCAAGGTGAGGGGCAACCGCATCGTGGGGGTGGAGGCGGGAGTGGAGGGCTCGGTCAACGGATGGAGCCTTTGCGTCAAGGGGCGCTACGGGCTGGATTTCGTGGACCACCCCGACCGCCTGCGCAAGCCGCTCCTGCGGAAAGACGGGGAGCTCGTGGAGGCGGAATGGGAGGAAGCCTTGGGCTACGTGGCCTCACGGCTCGCGGAGATAAGGGAGAGGCATGGTCCCGACTCCATCGCCTTCCTCGCCTCGGCGAAGGCCACCAACGAGGAGAACTACCTCCTCCAGAAGTTCGCTCGCGCGGTGGTGGGGACCAACAACGTGGACCACTGCGCCCGCTTATGACACAGCCCCACCGTCGCCGGTCTGGCGGCAGCATTGGGCAGCGGGGCCATGACCAACTCCATCTCCGATATAGGAAAAGCGGAGGTGATACTCCTCACCGGGAGCAACCCCACCGTGAATCACCCGGTGATAGGGGAGTTCATCAAGCGGGCGGTACTCTCCGGAAGGACCAAGCTCCTCGTCGTGGACCCGCGAGACCTCCCCATCGCTCGCTTCGCCACTGTGCATCTCCGTCCCCGCCCGGGTACCGACGTCGCCTGGATAAACGGCATGGCCCGGGTGATCCTGGAGGAGGGGCTGTACGACGAGGATTTCGTCCGGGAGCGCACCGAGGGACTTGAGGAGCTGCGCCGGGCGCTCGAGGAGTACACGCCCGAAAAGGTGGAGGAGCTCACCGGTATAGCGGCGGGGGACCTTCGGGAGGCGGCGCGCCTATACGCGGGGGCTCGGCAGGCGGCCATCCTCTACGCCATGGGCATCACCCAGCACGTCACCGGGACGGACAACGTGATGGCCCTGGCCAACCTGGCCCTGCTCACCGGGAACCTGGGCAAGGAGGGGGCGGGCATAAACCCCCTCCGAGGGCAGAACAACGTGCAGGGCGCCTGCGATATGGGAGCCCTTCCGGACCTCTTGCCCGGTTACCGGCGCGTCGACGACACGGAGGCCAGAGAGAGTCTCTCCCGTGCCTGGGGAAGGGATTTGCCGGGTACCCCAGGCCTCTCCGTGGTGGAGATGTTGGAGGCGGCTCGCCGGGGAGAGATAAAAGCGCTTTACGTCATGGGGGAGAACCCCCTGGCCACCGACCCTGACGTGGAGCACGTGAAAGGGGGGTTGCAGAACCTTGAACTCCTGGTGGTACAGGACATCTTCCTCACCGAGACGGCGGAGCTGGCCCACGTGGTACTCCCAGGCGCTTGCTTCGCGGAGAAGGACGGCACCTTCACCAACACCGAACGCCGGGTGCAGAGGGTACGCAAAGCGGTGGAGCCGCCGGGAGAGGCGAGGGACGACGCCTCCATAATCATGAGCCTGGCGGAAAGGCTCGGATATCCCATGGCCTATTCCGGGCCCGCGGAGGTCATGGAGGAAGTCGCCTCTCTCACCCCCTCCTATGCCGGCATAAGTTACGAGCGGTTGGAGAAAGGAGGCCTGCAGTGGCCTTGTCCCCATAAGAATCACCCTGGGACCCCCGTGCTGCACGTGGAGGCCTTCCCGCGGGGAAGGGGCAGACTCACCCCGGTGAGCTTCCGGCCGGCGGACGAGCTGCCGGATGAGGAATATCCCTTCCTCCTCACCACCGGAAGGCTTCTCTATCACTATCATTCCGGTTCCCTCACCAGGCGCGTTCGCGGCCTGGCGGAAAAGGTGCAGCGAGGGTGGGTGTCCCTTAATCCCCTGGACGCCGCCCGCCTGGGCCTTTCCGAAGGGGACGGCGTGCGGGTGACCTCAAGAAGGGGTTCACTGGTCAGCCGGGCCCACATCTCGTCACGGCTGCAACCGGGAGTGGTGTTCGCCACCTTCCATTTCCGCGAGGAAAACGCCAACCTGCTCACCAATCCCGCCCTGGATCCGGTGAGCAAGATACCGGACCTCAAGGTATGTGCGGTCAAGGTGGAGAAGATGGAAGGGAGGGATACGGGATGAACGTTCCCCCACAACCCGAGCTGGCCTCCACCGTGCTCTCCGTGTGTAGGGAGAAGGGACATCTTAGCGGTCAGGACATGGAAACCATCGCCCGCAGCCTGCACATCCCCACCAGCCTGGTCTACGGTTTCTGCAGCCAGTTCCCTGAATTCACCCGCCCTCCGGGAAGGCCGCTGTTGCGGGTGTGTATGGGCCCGGCGTGTGCGGCGGCGGAGCCGGATGCGGATATGGAGCGAGCCATGTCCGGGCTGGAGTCGCGGGCCGACGTCTTGAGGGTTGCCGGCCTGACGTGGCCCCATGGCTCGCCGACGCTTGCCGTGCGCCTTCCCGGCGAGGAAGAGAGGATGGTTCAGGGTTACCGGGCGAATCAACTGGAAGAACTTGCCATGAATCTGGACCGCAAGGACCTCTCCGCCTATCCCTTCCCTGAGGCAATGGCGGAATACGAGGTGGCGGGGGTCGACCGGGGAGAGATGTCCCCGTGGCTGGCCTCCCTGGTGGGAAGGGAACCTTTCCTCCCTCCGGACGCGGTGGCCGTGAGGGAAGCCAGCCGGGACCCCTCCCCGGTCTACGAGTTGCTGGAGGGAGAATGCGTTTTTCCCATCCCCCTCCCTCAATCCGGTCCTCCCGAGATCCTGGTGTGCGATACCGTAGGTCCTTCAACGGAGGGGAGTGTCGACCTGCTGGTCGCGCAGGCCTGCCCCCATGTGGTGGCCGCCGGCACTGTTCTGGCCGCCGCCGCCACGGGGGCGAAGAAGGTGGTCTTCTTCGTCCCCTGGGACCGGGTGGAACTGGAGGCCGACTTGCGCCGCGCCGCGGAGGAGGGGGCTGCAGCAGCGGATCTGGAGTGGGAAGTATTTCCGGGACCGACCTACATCCCCTGCCACCGGGAGATCGGGGTGGCGGCCTTCATGCAGGGAATGATGCTCTGGAGGGCGGCCTCCATTTGCGGCCGTGACGGACCCATGCGACTCCACCCGCCGACCCTGGTCTGCGGGGCGTCGACCCTCTGGAAGGTTCCCTGGGTTCTCGGCCGCGGCGGCGGCAAGGAAGGATGGAAAGAGCGCCTCACGCTTCTCGCCGTGGGCCCAAAGGGCGTGACGCGGTGGGTGGAATTGCCGCCGGCGCTCTCCGTCGCGGAACTGGTAGCCCGTTTGAGCGACGCGGTGTTGAACGGCGGCCGGGCCCGGGCCCTTTACCTCGAGGGCAAGGAAAACCGCATCTATCCGGAGGCCGCGGATCGGGTGGGGATACCTTACGGGACGCGGAGGCTGGTCGTCCTCGGGGAGGACACCCACATTGCCGGGTGGGCGCGGCGCATGCTCTCCGCGGCGGAGGAGGAGTGTTGCGGCGGATGCACGCCCGGAAGGACGGGACCGCCGGCTGCGGCGTCGATTCTGGATTCCGCCGCGAGAGGGGAAAAAGGGGAGGGAATGCGGGAGGTGGCGATCATGCTCGAAAGAGCCGAGCTCCTGGCTCTCTGCCCCCAGTTGCTCCGGACCTTTTCGGTGGTGAGAGAGTGCATGGAGTTCTTCCCGGAGGATTTCAGTTTTCGCTCCGGCGGTGGGGAGCAAACGGAACGCATGGTGTCTGGATCTGGGAATACTCACGGGATGGGGGGACGGAGATGAAGAGCATCACCAGACAGAAGAACCTGGAGGAGATAATCCGCCTGCTGGGGAAGGCGAGGAAAGTGGGGCTGGTAGGGTGCGGGACCTGCCCAACCATGGCGGAGACGGGAGGGCTCCGCCAGGTGGAGGAGATGGCGCAGAGACTGGAGGAGAGGGAGGTGACGGTGGCCTCGAGAACGGTGATACCCGTGGTTTGCGAACCCCTCCCCGGTGAGGCCAAGAGGGGTTTCCTCTCTCTCCTGGAGGACGCGCAGGCCGTACTGGTCCTCTCCTGTTCCCTGGGGGTGAGGATGGTCTCCGATTATACCGACCTCCCGGTGCTCCCCGCCCTGGACACCCTGTTCATCGGACGGGAGGCGGAGCCCGGCCTCTTCGTCGAGGAATGCGCCCAGTGCGGGGAATGCCTCCTGGGCGATTACGGGGGGATATGCCCCATCGTCCACTGCGCCAAGAACCTGTTCAACGGGCCGTGCGGGGGATCGGTGGCCGGCAAGTGCGAGGTGGACCCCGGGCTCCCCTGCGGCTGGCAACTCATATACGACCGCATGAAGGCCCTGGGTAGGTTGGAAGAACTTTCCATTATCCGGCCCTGCAAGGACTGGAGCAAGTCGCTCAGCGGCGGAGCCCGTCGCATGCGCATTCCCGTCCCACCACCCGAGGAGAAGAGCGGGGAATGATGAGGAAACGCCTTCTGTACGAGATCTCCAAACCGGTGATCGCCGCTGTGGGGGCGGAGAACGTCCTGCGGGCCATCGTAGAGTCCATAACCGTGGGCACGGGAGCCAAGGGGTGCTCGCTCCTCCTGCTCAGCCCGGAGGGGGACAAGCTCTATCACAGGGTGAGTTACGGGATAAGCGAGGAGTACGTGAACAAGGGCCTCATCGAGGTGGACGAGGCGGTCAGGGAAGTGCTCTCCGGAAGGGCCGTGTTCATAAGGGACGCGGCCCATGACCCCCGTGTCCAGTATCCGGAGGCGGCACGCAAGGAGGGTATCGCCTCCATCCTCTCCATCCCCATGCGCTCCTACGGCGGCATCCGGGGCATCATGCGCATCTATACCTCGGAGGTGCGCGACTTCACCGCCGAGGAGATCGATTTCCTGGATTCCATCGCCGAGCTCTCCGGGCTGGTCCTGGAGAAGGAGGAGGAGCACGACCGCGTGGCCCAAGAGGCGGAGAGGACGCGGGAGGAGCTGCGCCGCCTGAGCGAGGACCGCGAACGCTTCCTACACTTCATCCGAATGGTGGCCCACGACCTGAAGGCTCCTCTGGCCGCGGTGCAGAGTTACATAAAGGTCATCCTCAGGGGAAGCACGGGCCCGGTGACCGAGAAGCAGAGGACCTGGCTGGAGCGGAGCGTGAAGCGCATCGACGGGATGCTCCAGATGATCAGCGACATCGTGGACCTCTCCAAGCTGGAGGCCGGCCTCATCGCCCCCGAGCTGGAGACGGTCTCCTGGGGCAGGGTCCTCGAGAACTGCGTGGAGGTGGCCAGGGGGTTGGCCGACCCCAAGGGAATCCGGCTGGTGGTGGACATCGACCCCGACCTGCCGGAGATCTTCGGGTCCGAGATACGCCTCTGCCAGTTGGTCAACAACCTGGTATCCAACGCCGTCCGCTACACGCCGGAGGGAAAGCGCATCTTCATCCGCGCCTTCCAGGACCCGGAGCAGGTGACGGTATACGTGGAGGACGAGGGGTGCGGGATCCGGCCGGAGATCCTCCCCAAGATCTTCGACGACTTCTTCAAAGGCGACCCGGAGGCCCAGGAGGGAACGGGTCTTGGGCTTTCCATCTCCCGGCGCATAGTGGAGATGCACCATGGGAAGATATGGGCGGAGAGCCCCGCTCCCGAGAGCGGCATAGGGACAAGGGTCACTTTCACCATACCCAAGGGCGCCGTCTGCGACCTCGCATACAGGGAGAGACGGAAGGAGGAAGAGCCGTGAAATCGGGCAGCAACCTGGAGAAAGTACTGGAGGCCGGCCACTTCGCGGTGACCGCTGAGATCGGCCCCCCCAAGAGCGCGTCCGCCCGGGTGATAGAGGCCAAGGGCGAGCAGATCGGCCACGCCGCGGACGCCTTCAACGTCACCGACCACCAGACGGGGGTGGTGCGTTTGTGCAGCCTGGCCGCCTGCGCCATACTCCGCCGCATGGGGCTGGATGCGGTCATGCAGATGCTCTGCCGGGATGCCAACCGCATCCGCCTCCAGGGTGACGTGCTCGGTGCGGTGGCGCTGGGCATACGCAACATCCTCTGCCTTTCCGGGGACCACGTGAAGTTCGGGAATCACCCGGAGGCGAAGAGGGTCTTCGACATCGACTCCGTGCAGCTCATCAAGGCGGTGAAGGACATGCGCGATGAGCATAAGTTCATCTGCGGGGAGGAGGTGGGGAGCGAGGTGCCCCTGTTCATCGGGGCGGTGGAGAACCCCTATGCCGATCCCTTCGAGTTCCGCACCGCTCGCCTAGCCAAGAAAGTGGAGGCGGGGGCCGACTTCATCCAGACCCAGGCGGTGTACGACGTCCCCAAGTTCCGCCGCTGGATGGAGGAAGTGTGCGAGGCGGGATTGGACAAGAAAGTGCACATCCTGGCCGGGATCATCCCCGTGAAGTCGGTAGGGATGGCCCGCTACATGCAGAAGTACGTATCGGGGGTGGAGGTGCCCGACGAGATGATAAAGAGGCTGGAAGGGGCCAAGGACGTCAGGGAAGAGGGCATCCGCCTGATCCTGGAGATCATCGAGGAGGTCAAGGAGATACCCGGCGTACACGGCATACACGTGCAGGCTGTGGGGTGGGAGGAAGTGGTGCCCGAGATAATGGAGAGGGCGGGGTTGCTCCCCCGGCCCGTGCTCTGAGGAGGTGCATATCCATGGCGGCCAAGATACTGGTCATCGACGACGACCCGGACATCGTGGACGCCCTCTTCGTCCTCCTGGAGGGAGAGGGTTACGAGGTCTATTCCGCGAGCGACGGCGAGGAGGGACTGGCCAGGATCAGGGAGCTCAACCCTGACCTCATCATCCTGGACCTGCTCATGCCCCGCCTGGACGGCTACGGGGTGTGCAAGACGCTCCAGGACCCCCGGTGGGCCAAATGGAAAGAAATACCAATCATCGTCTTGACCTCGGTACGCGAGGAGGCCAGCCAGCGCCGCTATGAGCTGGAGACCGGGGTGCGCATGGACGTGGACGACTACATCGAGAAGCCCATAGACCCGGACGTGGTGCTGGACAGGGTGCGCAAGGCCCTGGCCAGGAGGAGCGGATGAGGTTTTACCGCCGCAGCCCGGGGGTATTAAGAGATTGGGGATTCGGTCGCTTGGGGACAAAAGGAGGGAGAGATGAAGAAGGTTCTTCTCGTGGATGACGACCGGGACTTCGTAGAGGCCACCCGAACCGTGCTGGAGGAGAAGTACGAGGTGGTGGTGGCCTACGACGGGGACGAGGGGATAGCCAAGGCCCGCGAGGTGAAGCCGGACCTCATCATATTGGACGTCATCATGCCCGTGGAGGACGGTTTCACGGCAGCGGACGAGATAGCCGCCGATCCGGAACTGAGCAAGATACCCCTCATGCTCCTCACCAGCTTCGGCTCCCGCATGACCACGGAGACGGAGATCCCTCGCAGCCGGGGGATGGAGGTGCGGGCGGACGACTATATCGAAAAGCCCGTGGATCCCGACGACCTCTTGGCCAGCGTGCGGAAGCTGATCGGGGAATGAGACGGGGGAGCAGGATTCCCCGCCAGGGCACCTACGCGGCTGGTCCCTGCTTTTAGTGAAGGGGAGAGGATGAAGAGTTTTAATCTCCGCCGGGAATTGAAACACCTCCATAACCCGCCTATAACCCGCCGGCGGAAAGGCCCCAGGTAGTGGAGGTCCCGGATTTCCCTTTCCTCATGGTGGACGGAAAGGTGGAAACGGGGAAGAGCCCCGCGACCTGCGGCAGTCTCCAAAAGGCGCTGGAGGCCCTCTACGGTATCTCGCACACCCTCAAGTTCATAGCCAGGTCACGTCCTAACGACCCCTTCGATTTCAAGGTCATGCCCCTGTAGGGTCTGTGGTGGGCGGAGGAGGGGGAGTTCGACCTTTCGGCCAAGGACCGCCTGTGCTGGAGGCTGATGATCATGCAACCGGAAGCGGTGGACGAGGGGATGTTCGTTGAGGCCAGGGAGAGGGCCGCGGCGAGAAAAGGAAACCCGATCCTCTCGTCCGTTAGCCTGCGGAGATTCCGGGAAGGGACCAGCATCCAGATCCTGCACCTGGGTCCCTACGAGCGGGAACCGGACACGGTGGAGAGGCTGGAGTCCTTCGCCGCGGAAAACGGTTTGCGGTTATCCGGAAAACACCACGAAATATACCTGAGCGACCCCCGGCGCACCACCCCGGAGAGGCTGCAGACGGTGATAAGATACGCCGTTTCCCGTGAAGAGGCCGCGGAAGATGTCTGAGGAGAGGGCGGCGAAGCGGAATCCCCCACCGGCCGCCACCCCGTTTCTGCGCCAATGCCCTATCCGCCCCCGCTCCCGCAAAGAAAACCCGTTTCGACTCCCAATCTCGAAGAAGCACATGCCTTCGGCATCGCGTCCGTTTCTGCCCGTTGGGTGCGCGTATAGCGCGGCGTGGGCCTCCGGCCGCCGACGTTGACTCTTCATGAAAGCCGGAGGGATTCGTGTCCGGTTCTCTCTCCGTGTCAGGTACGTCGTTGCCTTCCGTGGCGATTGGAGGAGGTAGGAGGGCTCTAAGGCGGGTGGTCCCAACAGGGACCATAAGGGTCGGGAGAGGTCATGAAGCCGCCCGGTCTTTCTGGCAAAACGAAAGGTGCGAAAAAGAAAGGCGGCCCCTCTTGTCTGGCGGTTTCGAGCCCGTGTTGACTCCGGCGACCGGGCGGATGAGGATTAGATATATGACGAGCCTGTTTCGAGGACCGCCTCGGGAGGAAAGATGGAGAGGACCAAGGAACCGACGCGCGATTATCCTTCGCTGTCCCGCACCCCCTGGACCTTATGGGAGACCCTCTACGCCCGGCGCTCGCACCGGAAGTACCTTCCCATGGACAGGGACGCGGGGTTGGAGAAGCGGTTAAGGGAGACGCTTAGCCTGGCGGTTACCGTGCGCGGCGCGGAGGAGGGGGACCTCCTCCCGGTGACCGAACCTGCCAGGGTGGAGGAGGTCAAGCGCCGCGCCCATCGGGGGGCACCCAACAAGATAAACCTCTGGCTCTCCAGGGCCCCGGTCTACGGATTCCTGGCCCTCGCCGTTCCGGCGGAGGACGTACGCAGCGACACGCCCCGCAGGCTCATGCGCGCTGCGGTCGCCGCCCAAGACACGGTACTCTGGCTCACGGAGAACGGGTTGGGCACCTGCTGGCTGGGAGGGATAAACCAGGAGGAGGTGCGGCGGGCGCTGGGGCTGGGGACGGGTACCGTGGTCCCGGCGCTGGTCTCCTTCGGCAGGCCCAAACCAAGGGTGCGCGCCGCGGACTTCGATCACCTGGTCTATCGGACCATATCCCGGCACCGCAAGCCTCTGTCCGCGGTGGCTTGCTGGCAGAAGCTGGAAAATCCCTTCTCGGTAGACAAGGAAGAACCCGCCGTCGTATCAGCTTCGCCAACCCAGGACGTGGCTGGCCTACTGCGGCGCATCAGGGAAGGTGCCTCGGGCGACGCCGATGTGCCGCTGGAGCTGGGGCTGGAGGCCTGCCTGGAGGCGGCGCGTATGGCCCCCAGCGCGGGAAATGCCCAGCGGTGGCGCTTCGTGGCCCTCACCGGGGAAGGGAACCTGGCAGAGGTGGCCGAGGCCTGCGGCGCGGGGGAGAGATGGAGGGCGGCCGTCGTGGGCCTGGGCCGTCCCGGGGGGTGGGAGGCCACCTTCTTCGAGAAGCCCTTCTGGATGGTGGACCTCCCCATCGCCTTCTCCCATCTCACGCTCATGGCCGCTTCCCTGGGCTGGCCGGTGGACCTGCGCCTGGACGGGTACGATGCCGTGCGAGTTTCGCGTGCGGTCGGCGCGACCCCGGAATTCCGGCCGGCGGGGATAATGGGCGTCATGTAGGTCCTGCGAGATCGGCGCGCTCACCGGTTGGAAGTCTCTGAGAGATCTCCCTTTCATCCCCTGATGCGGTTGGGGCAGGAAGAGGGAAGTCAATCGTTGAACCCGAGGGACACCTCCTCCGGGACGTTCCCGTGAACGGCTGGTTGGCATCGGGATAAGGGCGTCCTTAGCGGCAGGTTTGCTCGGACCCTGGCGGTGATAATATAATTTCCCCGTTCTCTGGGGAGGTGCAGGCTCGAAAAAAGGAGGGGAAATGAGAAGAGGGAAGATCGCCGTCCTTTTGAGTGTCTTCCTCGCCCTGATGCTGTTCGCGGCGCTGATCGCCGGCTGCGGGGAAGCCGAGAAGAAGGCGGGAGAGGAAGAGGTCAAGGTGACCACCGTCCAGGAGGGCAAGCTCCTAATGGGCAGCGACACCACCTACCCGCCCTTCGAGTCCATCGACGACAAGGGCGAAGCCGTGGGGTTCGACGTGGACCTGGCCCGGGAGATCGCCAAGCGGCTGGGGCTGGAGTTGGAGGTGGTCTCCGTCAAGTGGGAGGGGATCATCCCCGGCCTCAAGACCGGCGATTACGACATGGTCATGTCCGCTATGACCATCACCGACGAACGTAAGATGGAGATCGATTTCAGCGACCCCTACATCGATTCCGACCAGTCCATCGCCGTGAGGAAGGGCGACACCTCCATCAAGAATGAGGCCGACCTGGCTGGCAAGGTGGTGGGGGTGCAGGTGGACACCACAGGGCAGTTCACCGCGGAGAAGATCCCGGGCATCAAGGAGGTGCGCAAGTACGACACCATCCTCATGGCCTTCGAGGACCTGGAACTGGGGCGGATCGACGCCATCGTCAACGACTACCCGGTCAACGCCTACATCAGCAAGACCCGGGGCAAGACCGAGGTGGTGGCCACCATCAAGACCGACGAGAAGTACGGCATCGGGGTGAAGAAGGGCAACACCCAGCTCTTGGAGGCCATCAACAAGGCGCTGGCGGAGATGAGGAAGGACGGCACCTACGAGTCCATTTTCGAGAAGTGGTTCGGAAAGGTATAGGCGGAGCGGACGCCGAACGGGGCGGGATTATTCCGGGGCCTGCCGGTGGGCAGGCCCTTTTCTTTTAATGCAGCGGGACGGCTTCGGCGTTCGGTCGCCTTCAGGGTGTAGTAAAGGCGGTCTTGTGGCGGGGGGAATGGGGAGTGCCATAGGGACGGGTGGATGAGGCGCCGGGAGCGGGTTTCCTCCACTTAGCGGGCCGAGTGCCTGCCGTCGGGTCGGGGCATGTCCCGCCGCGAAAGAGAGAAAACGGTAATGCCGCCGGCGACGTGGCAAACAGTTCCGGTCCCCCGCCAGCGGATCGTGGAGAGGAGGTGTCTGCCATAGACGAGCGCTGGAGAAAGGTTGTCTGGGTCCTGGGAATAGTGCTCTCCCTGGGCGTACTGGCGTTCCTGGTGGTTTTCTTCCTTCGTTTCCAGGCCGGGAAGACCTTCATCGACGAGTTCTTCAACGCCCGGACTTTCCGCAAGTCCTTGCCCTATGTCTTGAAGGGTCTTTCCCTGACCGTCAGGCTGGCCTTGATCTCCGAGGTCTTCATCCTCATCACCGGCCTGCTCATCGCCATGGCCAGGATATCCCGCAATCCCATCCTGCGGGTAGGGGCCGTCATCTACATCGACGTGATAAGGGGGCTGCCCCTGCTCCTGCAGATCTTCATCGTCTATTACGGCCTGGCTTACCTGGGGTTCAAGCTGGACCCCTTCATCGCCGGAGTGGCCGCCCTCACCATCTGTTATGCCGCCTACGAGGCGGAGATATTCCGGGCCGGCATCGAGTCCATCCACAGAGGCCAGATGGAGGCGGCGCGCTCCCTGGGGATGGGTTACCTCCAGGCCATGCGTTATGTGGTCCTTCCCCAGGCCATACGCAACGTCATCCCGCCCCTCTCCAACGAGTTCATCGCCCTGCTCAAGGACACCTCCTTGCTCTCGGTCATCGCCTTAGCCGAGATATTGCGCAGGGGGACGGAGATGATGGGGAAGTATTACAACGTCACTCCCCTGGTGTGCGCGGCCATAGGTTACCTCATCATCACCCTTCCGCTCATGCGCCTGGTGCAGTATGTCACCAACCGCCTTTCCTCGGGCAGATGAGGGCCCGTGGAGGGCGCCGGCGGAAAAGGTGGGAGCGAAGCGGCGGGGCGGTTACGGAAAGAGCCGCCGGGGCACTGACCGGATATGCCCCGGAAGCGGGCTGGAGAGGGATCTCCGTGGGAGGGTAGGGAACTGGCTCCGTACGCGGGAACCGTATATCATCATCTCCGTGAGCATGTCCGTGCCCGGCGGAGGAGGAGTCCGGGGGGCGGGCGGGAACGGGCGGTCCGGGCGGGAAGACCCGTGGGGAGGAGGTTTGGGAAATGAGCTTCATGGTGGAGGTCCGCGACCTCCACAAGAGATTCGGGCACCATGAGGTGCTCAGGGGCATCAACCTGCGGGTGAAGCCCTCCGAGGTGCTGGTGATAGTGGGGCCCAGCGGCTCGGGGAAGAGCACCCTCCTGCGGTGCATCAACGGGCTGGAGCACGCTACCAGCGGAAGGATACTCATCGAGGGCGTGGACATCACCGACAGCCGGGTGGACATCAACGCCATGCGCCAGAAGGTGGGCATCGTCTTCCAGAGCTTCAATCTCTTCCCTCATCTGACAGTCCTGCGCAACATCACCCTTGCCCCGGTCAAGGTGAAGAAGGTGAAGCAGGAGGAGGCCGAGGAGAAGGCCATGCAGCTCCTGAAGAGGGTGGGCCTGGGGGACAAGGCCCACGCCTATCCCTCCCAGCTCTCCGGCGGCCAGCAGCAGAGGGTGGCAATAGCCCGGGCCCTGGCCATGGACCCGGACATCATGCTCTTCGACGAGGTGACCTCCGCTCTGGACCCCGAGCTGGTCAAGGAGGTCCTGGACGCCATGAAGGACCTGGCTCGCTCGGGGATGACCATGCTGGTGGTCACCCACGAGATGGGTTTCGCCCGCGAGGTGGGCGACCGGCTCATCTTCATGGACGAGGGGGAGATCGTGGAAGAGGGATCTCCTGTGGAAATATTTACCAATCCTAAGAGCCCCCGGGCCAAGGACTTCTTCTCCAAGATCCTTTCCCACCTATGAGGATGTCGGCCTCTCCGGGCGGATCTCCGTGATGAGCATGCCCGCCAGCATGAGCCCGCACCCCAGCCATCCGCGCCAGGTGAGCCTCTCTCCCAGCAGGAGCATCCCGAAGAAGACGGAGAAGACGGGTTCCATTATCAGGACTACGGAGGTGCGCACCGGGGAAAGGTGGCGCTGTGCCCAGGCTTGGATGAAGAAGGCTGCGGCGGAGGCGAGGACACCGCATACGGCGATGGTCATCCAGGGGTAGCCCCCGCGCGGCAGCACGAAATCCTCGAAGAGGAGAGCGGAGGCGGCCTGCAGGAGGGCGACCACCCCCATCTGGGTCAGGGTGAGCAGGGCGAGGTCGTGCTCCGCGACGAAACGGTCCATGTAGATGATGTGCAGGGAATAGGTGAAGGCGCAGGCGAGGACCAGGAGGTCCCCCGAATTGACCCGCAGGCCGGGTTGCAGGGAGAGGAATCCCAGGCCCACCACGGCTACGGCCACGGAAAGAATAGAAAGCGGCCTGGGCCTCTTTTTGAGGATCAAGGTGGAGAGGATGGGGACGAAGACCACGAAAAGGCCGGTGATGAAGCCCGCGTTTCCCGCTGAGGTGTACTTGAGGCCGAAGGTTTGGAAGGAATAGGCGGCGTAAAGGAAGAGCCCCAGGAGGGAGCCGGCGGCGAGGACGCGAACGTTCATGCTACGCAGGGTGCGGCGGCTCACGGCCAGCATGGCCAGGAAGGCCAGGAAGAAGCGGTAGGTCATGAAGACGAAGGGGCTCAACGATTCCAGGGTCCTCTTGACCAGGGCGAAGGTCAGGCCCCAGACCACGGTGACCGCGATGAGGGCCAGCTCGGCCTGCCTTCCCTTGGAGGGTAGGAACTTCCACCGGGCCATGCTATCCCACCTCCGCTCCTATCTCCGATGCCGGACTCGGCGCGGCGCCTCCACGCGGGTCGTTCTTCCACACTCACCGGTTGTGAAGGCGGAAAAGGCGCGCTGTGGCCCCGCCGGGAAGTGAGGTGAGTGGCCCGTTGGTGGTTCTCCTGCCGCCTCGGGCGGAGTACGCACCCGAGACCGCCCTCTCGGCATCAGGTCGCCGTATCCCGGAAGCGCCGGTAATCGGCCATGGCGCTCACCGCCCGGCAGGCGGACTCCACGCTGTCGAAGACAAGGGGAGGACAGCCGTCTGAATCGTCACCACCACTTTTTTCCAGGCGCAGGGAAGTGGCGATGTAGAGGGGAACCTGGAGTTGGTGCATGAGCTCGTAGAGCTCACCTATGTGTTCCAGAAAATACTGGTCCATGGTCTTCCAGACGCCGGTGAGGTCCATTCCCCTCTCTCCCTTGATACGCGCGTTCTTCAACCGCGGCGCGCCGATCCACAGGAACATGACCGCGTCCACCTCGCCGCTGGTCATGAGGGTCTCGATGACCGGTTTGATGACCGAGAAGTCCAAACCGGCCACCAGGTCCACGGGGTTCCCGGGGACCCACCAGTCGGGGAGCATCCTCTCAAGTTTTTCCAGAGTCCTGCTGGAGAGGGTGGCCACCTCCAGGCCGATCTCGGTGCAGAAGTCGGAGGCGATGACCCCCAGCCCCCCTCCGCCGGTGACGATGCCCACCCTCTTGCCGCGGGGAAGGGGCCGGTTGACGAAGGCCGCGGCGGTCAATCCGCATTCCTCGATGGAACGGGTTACCACTACCCCGGCCTGGCGGCAGGCGGCCTCGAAGAGCTCCTCGCTCACCGCCATGGCCCCGGTGTGCGACCTGGCGGCGGATATGCCGGAGGCGGTGCGCCCTCCCTTTAGCACCACGATGGGCTTTCGGCGCGTCACCTCCCTCGCCCGGGAGACGAAGTCGCGGCCGTCCTGCAGCCCCTCTATGTAGGAGACGATGACCTCCGTCTCGGGGTCCTCTCCCAGATAGGAGTAGTAGTCGACGGTGCACAGGTCGGCCTCGTTTCCGCTGGAAACGGCCTTGGACACCCCAAGCCCCGCCGTCACCGCGTGGCCGATGAGCATGTTCAGGATGTTGCCGCTCTGGGAGACGTACCCGATGCGCCCCCGTGGAGGGTGGAAGAGGATGGGCATCCAGGGATAGAGGTCGTTCGCCGGGCAGCATATGCCCTGGCAGTTCGGCCCGATGAGGACCATACCCGCCTCCCTGGCCTTTCTAACCAGCTCCTTCTCCATGGCCTCACCGCGCTCCCCAAGCTCCTTGAAACCGGCGGTGATCACCAGCGCCGCCTTGACCCTCTTCTCCATACAGTCCTGAAGGGCGTCCATCACCTGATGCGAGGGCACGGTGAAGACGGCCAGGTCTATCTCGCCCGGTATGTCCCGGACGCGTGGATAGGCCTTAATCCCCAGGACGCTCTCCCTTCCCGGGTTTACGGGGAAGACCTCTCCCCTGTAGCCCCCGGTGAGGAGGTTGTTCAAGATGAGGAACCCCCACTTACGCATGGATTCCGTGGCGCCGATGAAGGCGATGGAGCGGGGGTTAAAAGCGAAGTCGAGGTTCCTGAGCCTGGGGTCCATATGCGCTATCACTCCTTCTGCTTCCTCCACTGCTGCGAGACCGGAGCCTCCTCGGTCAACCCCATATTAAACCCGCGTGGAACCCGACCCACAAGGGGAAAGGACTCCAGGCCTTTTCCAGGTCCTCGTCGGAGGGGAGCCGGAGGCCTCGCGGTCCGATCGGGACGAAAAGGATAAAAATCGGTTGACTACCGGTCACGGGCAAATTATAGTAATGACATGTCAGTTCAGTAAAGTTGCGGCGGGAGGCACCCGGGATGCGGAGGTCAAGGGTCCTTTCGCGGGACTTTCACCGCAGGGTCGGAAAGGGTTAGGGACGTAAAAGGAGGTTGGACATGGACGTACCCGAGGACATCACCGTCAAGCAGTATTTCGAGGAGATCGTTCCCAAGATGGTGGAGGAGCAACTGGCCAAGGCGCCCATCGCGGGGATGGAGGGAACGGAGTTCACCATCGAGTTCGACGTGAAGGGCGATCAGGATTACGTTTACGGCATCACCGTCAAGGACGCCAAGGACGTGAACATCGCCGAGGGAGCCCTGGAGAGCCCCATGATCAAGCTGGAGCTCTCTGAGGACGTATGGCGCAAGGCGGTCACCGGCAAGCTGGAGGGTGCCATGGACGCCTTCACCAACATGGGGGAGGTGGCCAACCGCAAGAGGTACGACGCCCTGCGCAGCACCAAGGGGACCATGAACCTCGAGGTGGGAATGCCCGACGGCTCAACGGCCAACATAAAGGTGGTCTTCAACAACGCCGATTCCCCCACCGTCACCTTCAAGGCGGCGCTCGAGGACTGGGCCAAGGTGCAGTCCGGGGAGCTCCCCGGCCCCATGGCCTTCATGCAGGGGAAGCTGAAGATCGACGGGGATATGTCCTTCGCCATGTCCCTGGGCAACCTTCTGGCCTGAGCGCGGAGGAGAGGGAAACGCAGAGAACTCCCTGGCGCGAACCGCCGATATCCAGAGGGGCGGGATCACGGATCCCGCCCCGCCTATTTTCGCCTTTGTTTCGAGACCGTAGTGGTCAGGAAAGACCTGCCAGATGTCTTACCTGGAGCGGGCCGCAACGGTATTGCCGAAGGACGTGCAGGGAGGGCGCGCCGGAGATTAAGATTTAAACGGGTGTTTGACGATCGGGCGCGAGAGGAGGGGAGAAGGCTGCGCCGCGGAAGTGGGGATCGCTGGATCATAGCCTGCGCCACGGTGGCCGAGGAGCTGCGCCTCATGGGGGCCGATCCCGATCGCCTGGTGGAACTGGAGTTCGGCCTGCACGTCCACCCGGAAAGGCTTCATGAGGAGCTGCAGCGCCGCATCGACGAGGTTCCCGGCGATGGGGACATCGTCCTGGGGTACGGGCTATGTTCCCACGCCGTGGCGGGCCTGCGTTCCCCGCGGCACCGCCTCATCATCCCCCGTGTGGACGACTGCATCGCCCTCTTCCTCGGTTCCAGAGAGGAGCACCTGCGGCGCATGCGGGAGGAGCCGGGCACCTACTACCTAACCAAGGGGTGGATAAGGGCGGCGGAATATCCCCTCCGGGATTACGCGCGGCTGGAGGAACGCTACGGGCGCGATAAGGCCATGCGGGTGGCAAAGGCCATGATGGCCAATTACCGCCGGGTGGTCCTCATAAACACGGGCAACTACGCCCTGGAGGAGTGCAGGGAGGCGGCGCGTTCCATGGCCGAGGCTCTGGGTCTCCAGTACCAGGAGCTCCCGGGATCCAACCGTATGCTGCGCATGATGCTGGACGGCGAGTGGAACCGGGAGTTCCTCGTCGTGGAGAGGGGGACGGAGATCGCCTCGGACATGTTCCTGGGCCCGGACGCTGCAACGTTCGAATAGACGCCTTCCGGTTTGAAAAGAATTTAGGAATCGCCCCATGGTCATGGTAAAACCACCCCATCAAATGGCGAGACAAGCGAACAGAGTGAATGAAAATAGCTGTTTTTCGACCTTCGAGCTGGATCAGAGGTTGTCGTTCTCGGCAGGGGTGCTGTTGATAAGGCCGGCGCCTTATAGTAATATTTCATACGCCGGGGATTGGTAGGACCCGGATTCATCGAGCCCGCTTAGCTCAGTTGGTAGAGCACATCCATGGTAAGGATGGGGTCAGCAGTTCGAGTCTGCTAGCGGGCTCCATTGCTTGATACCTTTTACTGTTTATCTATAATGTTATTTGGAGTCGGGAGAGTGGCGGTGTAGCTCAGCTGGTTAGAGCACACGGTTCATACCCGTGGGGTCAGAGGTTCGAGTCCTCTCACCGCTACCAGGAAAAGAGGGAATGTTCCCTGTATATATGAGGACCGGCCGGGAAGGAAGCAAGGGAGCCCGTATTGGGCTTCCCGTAAATTTATTTGAGGCCTTTAAGCCGGCCGGCGGGGGCACGGGCGGCGCCGGAGGAGCGGCGCCGGCCGGTGGGTAACGGAAGATCGTCTCGGGAGGGTCAAAATGGCCAAGAAGAAGTTCGAGCGGACCAAGCCGCACGTCAACGTGGGCACCATCGGGCACGTGGACCACGGGAAGACCACCCTGACCTCGGCCATCACCCGGTGCCTGCACAACCAGGGGCTGGACGTGGAGGAGAGGTCCTTCGATTCCATAGACAACGCCCCCGAGGAGAAGGAGCGGGGCATCACCATAGCCATCGCCCACGTGGAGTACCAGACGGAGAAGCGCCACTACGCCCACGTGGACTGCCCCGGGCACGCCGACTACATCAAGAACATGATCACCGGCGCCGCCCAGATGGACGGGGCCATCCTCGTCGTCTCCGCCGCCGACGGCCCCATGCCCCAGACGAGGGAGCACATCCTCCTCGCCCGCCAGGTGGGGGTCCCGGCCATGGTGGTCTACCTGAACAAGGCGGACATGGTGGACGACCCCGAGCTTTTGGAGCTCGTGGAGATGGAGGTGCGGGAGCTTTTGAACGAGTACGAGTTCCCCGGGGACGAGGTCCCCGTGGTGGCCGGCTCGGCCCTCAAGGCCATGGAGTGCGGCTGCGGCAACCGCGACTGCCCCAACTGCTCCTCGGTCATGGAGCTCCTGGACGCCGTGGACGACTACATCCCCACCCCGCAGCGGGACGTGGACAAGCCCTTCCTTTTGGCCATCGAGGACGTCTTCTCCATCACCGGGAGGGGCACGGTGGTCACCGGGAGGATCGAGCGGGGGAGGATCCGGACCGGGGAAGAGGTGGAGATCGTGGGCATCCGCCCCACCCAGAAGACGGTGGTCACCGGGGTGGAGATGTTCCGGAAGATCCTCGACGAGGGCCAGGCGGGGGACAACGTGGGCCTGCTCCTGCGGGGCATCGGCAGAAAGGACGTGGAGCGCGGCCAGGTGGTGGCCGCCCCCGGCTCCATCACCCCCCACGTGGCCTTCCGGGCCCAGGTCTACGTCCTCTCCAAGGAGGAGGGCGGCAGGCACACCCCCTTCTTCTCCGGCTACCGCCCCCAGTTCTACTTCCGCACCACCGACGTCACCGGGACCATCACCCTCCCCGAGGGGGTGGAGATGGTCATGCCCGGGGACAACACGGAGATGAACGTGGAGCTCATCTCCCCCATCGCCATGGAGGAGGGCCTGCGCTTCGCCATCCGCGAGGGCGGCCGCACGGTGGGGGCCGGAAGGGTGGTGGAGATATTAAGGTAGAGCTTGGAGATTGACACCCCGTACGGGTGGTGGTAGCTTATCTACTCGGCACTGGGAAGGACAGGTGAGCCGAAATGAGGATACTGGTTACGCTGGCTTGCACGGAGTGCAAGCGAAGGAACTACACGACCAAGAAGAACAAAGCCAACGATCCGGACCGGATCGAGCTGCGCAAGTATTGTCCCTGGTGCCGGACGCACACTTTGCACCGCGAGACCCGCTAATATAATATTATTAAAACGGTAAGCGAGGAGGGTGCTTCGGACGGGCGTGACGTGAGCACCCGGCTTTAGGGATTAGCGTAGGCCTGTAGCTCCAACTGGTAGAGCGCCGGTCTCCAAAACCGGAAGTTGGGGGTTCGAGTCCCTCCAGGCCTGCCATTATTTTTGCGGACAAGGAGGAGAGTTGCCGAGCAGGGAATTGCGGCGGATGCAGCAGAAGCTGGGTGTGGAGAAGAAACGCGCCCAGCTCAGGAAATCCGCCGGCACGAGGAAGAAGGGCGGCCCCAAGAAGCAGCGGGTCACCGTGTCCCAGTTCCTGACCGAGGTCCGCGCGGAGATGAAGAAGGTCACCTGGCCCACCCGGGACGAGGTCGTCTCCTACACCCTGGTGGTCCTGGTGACGGTGGTTCTCATGGGCGGCCTGGTCTATTTCGCGGACATCCTGTTCACCAAGCTGGTGGAGATCTTCATCCTCTGAGCGGGAGGGTCGTTTGATGGAGCCCAAGTGGTACGTGGTACATACCTACTCCGGGTACGAGAACAAGGTGAAGAGCAACCTGGAGCACCGCATCGCCTCCCTGGACATGGGCCACAAGATATTCAAGGTGGTGGTCCCCACCGAGGACGTCATGGAGATAAAGGGCGGGAAGAAGGAGGTCGTCCAGAAGAAGATGCTGCCCGGCTATATCCTGGTGCAGATGGAGCTGGACGACGAGAGCTGGTACGTGGTGCGCAACACCCCCGGGGTAACGGGCTTCGTGGGCTCCAGCGCCAAGCCCACCCCGCTCACCGAAGAGGAGGCCATGAAGCTCCTCAAGCCGGCTACGGCGGAGAAGCCCAGGCCCAAGACGGAGTTCGAGGAGGGCATGAGCGTCCGCGTGTCCTCGGGTCCCTTCGCGGACATGACCGGGACCATTGCGGAGATTAACATAGACCAGAGCAAACTGAAGGTGATGGTCTCCATCTTCGGACGCGAGACGCCGGTGGAGCTCACCTTCGATCAAGTGACCAAGCTGTGAGGAGGATGAGAGGGAAATGGCCAAGAAGGTCATCGCCAAGGTGAAGCTCCAGATCCCGGCCGGGCAGGCCAACCCGGCGCCCCCCGTGGGGCCGGCGCTGGGCCAGCACGGGGTGAACATCATGGCCTTCTGCCAGGCCTACAACGCCCAGACGCAGTCCCAGGCGGGGACCATCATCCCCGTGGAGATAACCATCTACGAGGACCGCAGTTTTACCTTCGTGACCAAGACCCCGCCGGCGGCGGTGCTCCTCAAGCAGAAGGCGGGCCTGAACAAGGGCTCACCCGAGCCCAACATGCAGAAGGTGGCCCGCCTGACGCGCAAGCAGATCAGGGAGATCGCCGAGCAGAAGTTGGCCGACCTCAACACCAAGGACGTGGAGGCGGCCATGCGCACCATCGAAGGGACGGCGCGCAGCATGGGCATAATAGTCGTCGATTAAGAGGTGAGGTGGCAGGGCGCGAGCCCGTTACGACCACGGAGGTGAGCGATTCGTGAAGAAGAGGAGTAAGCGTTACCGCGAGGCGCTTTCGCTCTACGACCGCCAGAAGCTCTACCATCCTCGGGAGGCCGTAGAGATCATCAAGAGGATGCCCTCCAGCCGCTTTGACGAGACGGTGGAGGTGGCCTTCCGTCTGGGCGTGGACCCCCGAAAGGCGGACCAGATGGTGAGGGGTACCGTCAACCTCCCCCACGGGACGGGCAAGGATGTGAGGGTGCTGGTCATAGCCCAGGGGGACAAGGCGCGGGAGGCGGAGGCCGCCGGGGCGGACATCGTCGGCGGCCCGGAACTGCTGGAGCGCATCAAGGAGGGGTGGTTCGAGTTTGACGCCATGGTGGCCACCCCGGACATGATGTCCCAGGTGGGGAAGCTGGGAAAGCTCCTGGGACCCCGCGGCCTGATGCCCAACCCCAAGGCGGGCACGGTCACCTTCGACGTGGAGAAGGCGGTCAAGGACATCAAGGCGGGTAAGGTGGAATACCGGGTGGACCGCCAGGGTAACCTCCATCTGGTGCTGGGCAAGAAGAGCTTCGACGAGCGTAAACTACTGGAGAACTACGCGGCCGTGCTGGAGGAGGTCATCCGGGCCAAACCGGCTGCGGCCAAGGGCCGCTATCTCAAGAGCATCACCTTATCCACCTCCATGGGCCCCGGGGTGAAGGTGGATCCCGCCGTGGTGCGGGACATCCTCGGAGAGGAGAAGGTCGCCGTCTGAGGGATGGCGGTGAGGGAGGCCCCCCCTTGTCCGCGTGCCCCATGCCGCGTCTTTCAGGTAGGCGCTTCAGGGTTTGAAAGATGACCGAGGCGCCCTCGTTGAGGCCGGCGCGTTGACAGAGTGACCCCCCTCGTGTAAGGTTTTTGAGGTCGAGCCTGAGAGGCGGGTGCCGGAAGGGCTTAATATCCCGCGGAGGCCGGAGGAGCCAGGAAGACGTATCATGCAGGCCCCCGTCTCCGCGGGGGCCGTTGGTTTGGGGCCGTTTCCGGGTACGGGAGATCCCGGAGGACGGATGGAGATACGGGAGGAGACCATGCCTCGAGAGGACAAGATCGCCAGGGTCGAGGAGATGCGCAACCGGTTCCTCTCCAGCCGATTCATCTTCCTGACCGATTTCACCGGGCTGAAGGCGCAGGAGATCAACGAGCTCCGCTTCAAGCTCCGGGAGAAGGGCGGGGAGTACCGCGTGCTCAAGAACACGCTGGCACTGCTGGCCATACGGGATACGGAATACCAGCCCTTGGAAGAGCTCTTGGTCGGCCCGGTGGGGGCCGTCTTCGGTTCCGAGGACCCGGTGGCGGTGGCCAAGGAGCTGGCGGCTTACGCGCGGGAGAACCCCAACCTGAAGATGAAGGGCGGCTACCTGGAGGGGAAGGTTCTGGACGCCAATGAGGTGAGGTCCATAGCCCTCCTCCCTCCCCGCGAGGTCCTTCTGGGGAGGCTGGTGGGTTCCCTCAAGGGTTCGCTGTACGGACTGCACAGTGTCCTCTCCGGCCCCTACCGCAAGCTGGTCTACGCCCTGCAGGCGGTGGCGGAGGAGAGGTCCAAGGCGGCCTGAGCCGCGGAAAGACGTTGCGGGCGACGGGAAGGAAAAAGCGGAGGTGTGAGGATTGGCGGAGAAGAAGATCACCAAGGAGGACATCCTGGAGGCCATCGACTCCATGACCGTTCTCGAGCTCAACGAACTGGTCAAGGCGCTGGAGGAGAAGTACGGCGTGACCGCCGCGGCACCGGTGGCCGTGGCGGCGGTGGGGGCTGCCGCACCGGCGGCCGGCGGCGAGGGAGCTGCCGAGGAAGGGGAGAAGACGGAGTTCGACGTCATCCTCCTGGCTGCCGGGGACCGTAAGGTCCAGGTCATCAAGGAGGTCAAGAACATCACCGGGCTGGGGCTCAAGGAGGCCAAGGCCCTGGTGGACGAGGCGCCCAAGCCGGTGAAGGAGAAGGTCTCCAGGGACGAGGCGGACCGCATCGCCGAGCAGCTGCGCGAGGCGGGCGCCCAGGTGGAGATAAAGTAGACATAAAATCCCATCCCAATGGGGAATGCGCGGCAGGCTCTGCCGCGGTATGGGAAAGTGAAAAAATCCTCGAGTTGGAGAGGGATGCCGCCGCATCCCTCTTTCCCTATCCCCTGCCGGTGAAGGCATTTCGAGGCATGGTGAGGAACCGTAGGGGTTCCAGATGGGGTCGAAAGGGATGGACGCTTACATCGTCGTGAGGCCCGAGTAAGGCCAAGGTAGGTGATCCGGAAAAATTATAAGAATATGTGCCTATGCATAGAATATGTGCCCATGCATAGCTGAGTCGAGCTCTTACGGGGCGTGCTCACCGGGGGGCATGATTTTGAAAGGTCCCGCAGCCGAACGCGGTTATTGGGGGCTCACTCGGCATGAGACGGAGGAGGCCGGGAGCTCCTTGATCAGAGGAAAAGTCGCCCTCTTCCCATTTATATTGACAAAATAACTTATTCAATCATATGATAATTTTTTGCGTATATATAAGGGATTTTTTCGCTTCGCGAGGGAAAAGGAGTGAGGGAAGCGGTGAGTGTGACCCACGGAATACGCCAGAGAAGAAGCTTCGCTAAGATCCCGGAAATCCTCGACGTCCCCAACCTCATCGACATCCAGAAGAAGTCTTACGAGTGGTTCCGTACAGAGGGGCTCCGCGAGGTGTTCGAGGACATCTCGCCCATCGAGGATTATTCCGGGGACCTGGCGGTGGAGTTCGGGGAGCACAAGTGGCAGGACCCCAAGTACGAGGTGGAGGAGTGCAAGGAAAAGGACATGACCTATTCCTGCCCCCTCTTCGTCACCGTTCGCTTCATCAACCGCAAGACCGGGGAGATCAAGGAGCAGGAGGTGTTCATGGGGGACTTCCCCCTCATGACCGAGAAAGGCACCTTCATCATCAACGGGACGGAGAGGGTGGTGGTCTCCCAGCTGGTGAGGTCCCCCGGGGTCTATTTCAGCAAGGAACTGGACAGGACAACGGACAAGGAGCTCTACTATGCCAAGATTATCCCCTCCCGCGGGGCCTGGCTGGAGTTCGAGACCGACAAGCGTGACGTCATCGGGGTCAGGATAGACCGCAAGCGGCGGCAGCCAGCCACCGTGCTCCTGCGGGCCATGGGCTACGAGGACGACGACCAGATACTGTCCCTTTTCGACGGTTCGCCCATCATCGAGGCCACCCTGGAGAGGGACCACACCTCCAGCCGCGAGGAGGCCCTCATGGACATCTACCGCAAGCTGCGGCCTGGAGAGCCTCCCACCGCGGATACCGCCCTCACCCTGCTCGAGAACCTGTTCTTCAACCGTAGGAAATACGATCTGGCCAAGGTGGGCCGTTATAAACTGAACAAGAAGCTGGGGCTGGAGATCCCCCTGAACGTCACCGTTCTCACCCCGGAGGACATCCTGGAGACCATCCGCTACCTCCTGCGCATCATGCCCAGCGAGATCGAGGAGGTGGACGACATCGATCACTTCGGCAACCGGCGCGTTCGCTCCGTCGGCGAGCTCATCCAGAACCAGGTGCGCATAGGACTCTCCCGCATGGAGAGAGTGGTGAAGGAGCGCATGACCACGCAGGAGGCGGAGGCCATCACCCCGCAGAACCTGATAAACATACGCCCGGTGGTGGCGGCCATCAAGGAGTTCTTCGGCTCCAGCCAGCTCTCTCAGTTCATGGACCAGACCAACCCCCTGGCCGGCCTGACCCACAAGCGGCGCCTTTCCGCCCTGGGGCCGGGAGGGCTTTCCCGGGAGCGGGCCGGTTTCGAGGTCCGCGACGTGCACCCCTCGCACTATGGGCGCATGTGCCCCATCGAGACCCCGGAGGGTCCCAACATCGGCCTCATCGGCTCCCTGGCCACCTACGCCCAGGTCAACGAGTTCGGCTTCATCGAGACGCCATATCGCCGGGTGATAAAAGGCCGGGTCACCGACGAGATCGTCTACCTCACCGCCGACGAGGAGGAGAAGTACGTCATTGCCCAGGCCAACGCTCCCATGGACAAGCGGGGCCGCCTGGTGGGGCCAACCGTTCTCTGCCGCACCAAGGAGGCGGTGAAGGCGGTGCACCCGGAGGAGGTGGACTTCATGGACGTCTCGCCACGGCAGATAGTCTCCGTGGCCACGGCGCTCATCCCCTTCCTGGAGCACGACGACGCCAACCGCGCCCTCATGGGCTCCAACATGCAGCGCCAGGCGGTGCCCCTCCTGCGCTCCGAAGCCCCGCTGGTGGGGACGGGCATGGAGTACCGCGCGGCCAAGGACACCGGGGACGTGCTCTGCGCCAGGGCGGCGGGCAAGGTGACCTACGTGGACGCCAACCGCATCGAGATAACCCGCAAGGACGGCACGGTGGACGTATATAAAGTGGCCAAGTTCCGCCGCTCCAACCAGGGGACCTGCGTGAACCAGAAACCCATTGTGGACGAGGGTGACTTGGTGGAGGAAGGGCAGGTCATCGCCGACGGGCCCTGCACCGACCACGGGGAGCTGGCCCTGGGCAAGAACCTCCTGGTGGCCTTCATGCCCTGGGAGGGCTACAACTACGAGGACGCCATCATCGTCTCCGAGCGCATGGTCTACGACGACGTGCTCTCCTCCATCCACATAGAGGAGCACGAGATCGACGCCCGGGACACCAAGCTGGGCCCGGAGGAGATCACCCGGGACATCCCCAACGTGAGCGAGGACATGCTCAAGGACCTCGACGAGCGGGGCATCATCCGCATCGGGGCCGAGGTGGGGCCCGGGGACATACTGGTGGGCAAGGTGACCCCCAAGGGGGAGACGGAACTCACCGCCGAGGAGAGGCTGCTGCGGGCCATCTTCGGGGAGAAGGCGCGCGAGGTGCGCAATACCTCCCTCAAGGTCCCCCACGGGGAGTCCGGGAAGGTCATCGACGTCAAGGTCTTCTCCCGCGACGCGGGGGACGAGCTGCCCCCGGGGGTGAACGAGATGGTGCGGGTCTACGTGGCCCAGGTGCGCAAGATCTCCGACGGGGACAAGCTGGCCGGCCGCCACGGGAACAAGGGGGTCATCTCCAAGATACTGCCCATCGAGGACATGCCCTTCCTGGCCGACGGGACGCCGGTGGACATCGTCCTCAACCCGCTGGGCGTCCCCTCGCGCATGAACATAGGACAGATCCTGGAGACCCACCTGGGCTGGGCGGCCCACGAGGGCTGGCCCAAGAAGGGAAAGAACAAGGCGGAGGGCCCGGTTTACGTGGCCACCCCGGTGTTCGACGGGGCCAAGGAGTACGAGATAGAGGAGGCCTTGCGCGAGGCCGGGCTGCCCGAGGACGGGAAGACCATCCTCTACGACGGCATCAGCGGGGAGCCCTTCGACCAGCCCATCACCGTGGGATACATCTACATGATGAAGCTCCTGCACCTGGTGGACGACAAGATCCACGCCCGTTCCACGGGACCCTATTCCCTGGTCACCCAGCAGCCCCTGGGCGGGAAGGCACAGTTCGGGGGCCAGAGGTTCGGGGAGATGGAGGTGTGGGCGCTGGAGGCTTACGGCGCCGCCTACACCCTGCAGGAACTGCTCACCGTGAAGTCGGACGACGTCATGGGCCGGGTCAAGGTCTACGAGGCCATCGTCAAAGGGGACAACATCCCCGAGCCGGGGATTCCGGAGTCCTTCAAGGTGCTGGTCAAGGAGATGCAGGCCCTGTGCCTCAACGTTGAGGTCCTCTCCGAGACGGGAGAGGAGATAGAGATAAAAGAGACCGACGAGGACCTGCTGCGCACGGCGGAGGACCTGGGCATCGACCTGCGCACCGCCTCGGCGGCCCTCCTCTCCACGCGCAGCGAGGAGGAGTCCCTGGAAGAGCGGCCGGAGGAGCTCTGAGTGGAAGCGGCCGCTCGGGGATTCGGCGGGTTATGTCGGAGACATGGTAAGGAGGTAGATTTCCCTTGTTGGACGTCAATGACTTCGACAAGTTGAAGATCGGTCTGGCGACCGCGGATCAGATAAGGTCCTGGTCACACGGCGAGGTGAAGAAGCCGGAGACCATCAATTACCGCACTCTCAAGCCGGAGAAGGACGGGCTGTTCTGCGAGAAGATCTTCGGCCCCACCCGGGACTGGGAGTGCTACTGCGGCAAGTACAAGCGGGTGCGCTTCAAGGGCATCATCTGCGAGCGGTGCGGGGTGGAGGTGACCCGCGCCCGCGTGAGGCGGGAGCGTATGGGCCACATCGAGCTGGCCGCACCCGTCGCCCACATCTGGTACTTCAAGGGTGTGCCTTCCCGCATGGGATACCTCCTGGACATAACCCCCAAGGACCTGGAGAAGATACTCTATTTCGCCTCCTATGTGATCACCTTCGTGGACGAGGAGAAGCGACAGCGTGACCTCCCTCTCCTCGAGGAGGAGCTCAACGAGGAGATCGCGGAGATCGAGGAGACAACGCGTAGGAGGATCGAGGAGCTGCGGGCCGCGGCGGAGGGGGAGGAGAAGCCCGTGGAAGAGGGCGAGGAACCCGTCCCCAAGCTCAAGCCCCAGCAGCTGGAGAAGGAGATCAAGTCCCTGGAGGAGAAGGCGCGCCGCAGGATCGAGGAGCTGCGCAGGGTCTTCGAGGAGTTCAAGGCGCTGGAGTACAAGCAGCTCATCTCCGACGAGGTGCTCTTCCGGGAGATGCGGGAGCGCTACGGGGACTATTTCCGCGGCGGCATGGGCGCGGAGGCCGTGCAGGAGATGCTGGCCAATGTGGATTTGGAGAAGGAGGCCGCCGAGTTGCGGGAGATAATCCGCAACTCCAAGGGACAGAAAAGGCAGCGGGCCACCAAGCGGCTGAAGGTGGTCTCCGCCTTCCTGAACACGGACAACGACCCCACAGCCATGATCCTCACCTGCATACCGGTGATACCGCCCGACCTGCGCCCCATGGTGCAGCTGGACGGCGGTCGCTTCGCCACCTCCGACCTCAACGACCTCTACCGTAGGGTCATAAACCGCAACAACCGTCTGAAGAGACTCCTGGACCTGGGCGCCCCGGAGATCATCGTCAACAACGAGAAGCGCATGCTGCAGGAGGCAGTGGACGCCCTCTTCGACAACGGCAGGCGCGGCCGGGCGGTGACCGGACCGGGCAACCGGCCGTTGAAGTCCCTCTCCGACATGCTCAAGGGAAAGCAGGGGCGCTTCCGCCAGAACCTGCTGGGCAAGAGGGTGGACTACTCCGGCCGCTCGGTCATCGTGGTGGGCCCAAAGCTCAAGTTGCACCAGTGCGGCCTGCCCAAGCAGATGGCCCTGGAGCTCTTCAAGCCCTTCGTCATGAAGCTCCTGGTGGACAAGGACTATGCCCAAAACATAAAGAGCGCCAAGCGGATGGTGGAGAGGCAGAGGCCGGAGGTCTGGGACGTGCTGGACGAGGTCATCCGGGAGCACCCCGTACTCCTCAACCGGGCTCCCACCCTGCACCGCTTGGGCATCCAGGCCTTCGAGCCCGTTCTCGTGGAGGGGAAGGCCATCCAGATCCATCCCCTGGTGTGCACGGCCTTCAACGCCGACTTCGACGGTGACCAGATGGCGGTGCATTTGCCCCTCTCCGCGGAGGCGCAGGCGGAGTCGCGCATCCTCATGCTCTCCGCCCACAACATCCTCTCTCCCGCCCACGGGAGGCCCATCACCACCCCCACCCAGGACATGGTGCTGGGGTCCTCTTACCTCACGGTCATCAAGGAGGGGGAGAAAGGGGAGGGCAAGGCCTTCGCCTCCCCCGAGGAGGCCATCATGGCCTACGAGTTCAAGGAAGTGGCCCTGCACGCCCCGGTGAAAGTACGTATCCGAAAGAAGGGGCGCCCGGCCAAGGTCTATGACACCTCCGTGGGCCGGGTAATCTTCAACACCGCCTTCCCGGACGATTACCCCTTCGTAAACGAAGAGGTGAACAAGGCGGTGCTGCAGCGCATCGTCACCGAGGTGGCCGAGCGCTACGACACCGTGCAGACGGCGGAGATACTGGACAACATCAAGCGCATCGGTTTCCACTACGCCACCCGGGCGGGGATCACCATCGGCATCTCCGACATCACCGTGCCCCCGGACAAGGACAAGATCCTGGAGGAGCCGGAGGCGGAGGTGGAGCGCATCGAGGAGAACTACAAGCGGGGCCTGATAACCGACGAGGAGCGCCACCAGAAGGTGGTGGAGCTGTGGACGGAGGCCACAGACCGGGTCACCGAAGCCATGGAGAAGGCCTTCGATATCTTCAACCCCATCTACATGATGGCCACCTCCGGGGCGCGAGGGAACATCAAGCAGATCCGACAGCTGGCCGGCATGCGGGGCCTGGTGGCCAACCCCAAGGGGGAGATCATCGACCGGCCCATCAAGTCCAACTTCCGGGAAGGGCTCACCGTCCTGGAGTACTTCATCTCCACCCACGGAGCCCGCAAGGGACTGGCGGACACCGCCCTGCGCACCGCGGACTCCGGGTACCTCACCCGCCGACTGGTGGACGTCTCCCAGGAGGTCATCGTCAGAGAATACGACTGCAGGACGGACAAGGGGATCCCGGTGAAGGTGTACACCTCGCAGGGAGAGCTCAATCCCTCCCTGGCGGCGCGGGTGGCCCTGGAGCGCGTGACCCATCCCAAGACCGGAGAGGTACTCCTGGAGCCGGGCGACGAGATCGACATGGCCATGGTGGAGAAGCTCGCCAAGGCGGGCATCGAGGAGGTCATGGTCCGCTCCGTGATGACCTGCGAGTCCCGTCACGGTGTGTGCTGCCTCTGCTACGGGACAATGCTGGCCACCGGGAGGCTGGTGGAGATCGGGGAGGCGGTGGGCATCATCGCCGCCCAGTCCATCGGGGAGCCGGGCACCCAGCTGACCATGCGGACCTTCCATACCGGGGGCGTGGCCGGTGAGGACATCACTCACGGCCTCCCCCGCGTGGTGGAGCTCTTCGAGGCCCGTAAGCCCAAGGGTCAGGCGGTCATCGCCGAGATCTCCGGAAAGGTGACCATCGAGGACTCGGAGCGGTCGCGCAAGATAACCATCACCGGCGCGGACGGCAAGGAGCGCGTCTACCAGGTGTCACGCCGGGCCCGCCTGCGCGTGCGCAACGGGCAGGAGGTGGCCGCCGGGGACCAGCTCACCGAGGGCTCCATCAACCCCCACGACATACTCCGGGTCCTCGGCACCCAGGCGGCGCAGCTCTACCTGGTCCACGAGGTCCAGGAGGTCTACAAGAGCCAGGGCGTGGACATCCACGACAAGCATATCGAGCTCATCGTGCGCCAGATGATGAAGAAGGTGGAGGTCCTGGACCCCGGGGACACCGACCTTTTGCCCGGGGACAAGGTGGACCGCAAGTACTTCGAAGAGGTGAACCAGGCGGTCATGGCCCAGGGAGGGGAGCCAGCCACGGCGCGCCAGATGCTCCTGGGCATCACCAAGGCCTCCCTGGCCACGGAATCCTTCCTCTCCGCGGCCTCCTTCCAGGAGACCACGCGGGTGCTCACCGACGCGGCCATCTCCGGAAAGGTGGACCCGCTCCTGGGGCTCAAGGAGAACGTGATCATCGGAAAGCTCATCCCCGCGGGCACGGGCATGGCCCGTTACCGGAACATCAAGGTAAAGCCCAAGCACATGGGCATAAGCCTACTGGAGGAGGTCGAGTCGCTGACCTCGGGTCAGGAGGCCGAGCGTACCGCCGCCGTTGGAGAGGGTGGCGTGGAACTGCCTGACTGGGCGAGGAGCGCCGGGAGCGTGGAGGAAGGCGACGGTGCGGAGGAGGAACCTGCGGCCGCGGGCGAGGAGGAGGAGCTCTGAACCGCGCGGGGAACGGGATTCAAGCCCATTCCGCGTTGACATGCCGGAAACGGTGGTGATAAACTTGCGCCTTGGCGCGTTTTAAGAGAAAGTAGTCTCTATTTGGAATATTATTCCTGGAGGAGGTAGCTTTGCCCACCATAAACCAGCTGGTACGCAAGGGACGCCAGGAGAAGCGGAAGAAGACCAAGACCCCCGCCCTGCAGGGATGCCCGCAGCGCAGGGGGGTCTGCACGCAGGTGAAGACCACGACTCCCAAGAAGCCCAATTCCGCCCTGCGCAAGATCGCTAGGGTGAGGCTGACCAACGGGATAGAGGTCACCGCCTATATCCCGGGGATAGGGCACAACCTCCAGGAACACTCCATAGTCCTGGTGAGGGGAGGCCGGGTGAAGGACCTCCCGGGAGTGCGTTACAAGATCATCCGCGGCGCCCTGGACGCCGCCGGGGTCACCGACCGCAAGCAGGCCCGCTCCCGTTATGGGACCAAGAAGAGGGCCGGCCTGTGATGCGCCGCGGTGTGAAGGTGTAACCGGAGGAGGAAGCATGCCCAGGAAGGGACCGGCACCGAAGAGGGAGATAGCTCCCGACACCAGGTACAACAGCGTACTGGTCGCCCAGTACATAAACAAGGTCATGATGGACGGGAAGAAGAGCAAGGCGGAGAAGATAGTCTACGGCGCCTTGGACATCATCCGCGAGAGGACGGGGAACGACCCCCTGACCGTGCTGCGCAAGGCCACGGACAACGTGCGGCCCGTCCTGGAGGTGCGCTCGCGGAGGGTGGGAGGCGCTTCCTACCAGGTGCCGGTGGAGGTCCGCCCCCGGCGGGCCACCAGCCTGGCCATCCGCTGGATAGTCAACTACGCGCGGCAGCGCAGGGAGAAGACCATGATGGAGCGGCTGGCGGGCGAGCTCATGGATGCCGCCAACCACGTGGGCGCCTCCATAAAGCGCAAGGAGGACCTGCACAAGATGGCCGAGGCCAACAAGGCCTTCGCCCATTACCGGTGGTGAGGATGAAGGTAACGACCACGGGAAAGGTGGAGAGGACATCGCGGGCGGACGAGGCCTTCCCCCTGGAAAGGGTCCGCAATATAGGGATCATCTCCCACATCGACGCCGGGAAGACCACGACCACGGAGAGGATACTCTTCTACACCGGCAAGACCTACAAGATGGGGGAGGTGCACGAGGGCTCCACGGTGATGGACTGGATGGTCCAGGAGCAGGAGAGAGGGATAACCATCACCAGCGCCGCCACGACCTGTTTCTGGCGGGAGCACAAGATCAACATCATAGATACGCCCGGCCACGTGGACTTCACAGTGGAGGTAGAACGCTCCCTTCGCGTCCTGGACGGCGCCATAGCCATCCTGGACGGAGTGGCCGGGGTGGAGCCCCAGACGGAGACCGTATGGAGGCAGGCGGACCATTACCGCGTGCCGCGCATCTGCTATGTGAACAAGATGGACCGACCGGGGGCGGACTTCTTCGCCTGCCTGGAGATGCTGGAGGAGAAGTTCGACCTACGCCCGGTGGCCGTTCAGGTGCCCCTGGGCCGGGAGAGCGAGTTCGCCGGCTGCGTGGACCTCATCCGCATGAAGGCCGTCGTCTGGAAGGACGAGCTGGGGACAAAGTACGAGTACGTGGACATCCCGGAAGAACTCCTGGAAACCGCTTTGCTCTACCGCCATGCCCTCCTCGAGGCCTGCGCTCCCTACGACGACGAGATGCTGGAGAAATACCTGGAGAGCGAGGACCTGGTGGGCGAGGAGGACATCAGGCGGGCCGTGCGCAAGGGGGTCCTCAAGTGCGAGCTGGTCCCCGTCTTCTGCGGGGCCTCCTTCCGCAACAAGGGGGTGCAGCCGCTCCTCGACGGGGTGGTGGATTACCTTCCCTCTCCCCTGGACGTGCCCCCCGTGGAGGGGGTACAGGTGGGAAAGGAGAAGAAGGAGGTCCGCCGGCCTTCCGACGAGGAGCCCTTCTCCGCCCTGGCCTTCAAGGTCATGTCCGACCCCTATGTGGGGAAGCTGGTCTACATACGCGTCTATTCGGGCACCCTCCGGGTGGGGGCCACGGTGTTCAACAGCACGCGCCGCAAGAAGGAGCGTATCGGGCGCCTCCTCCAGATGCACGCCAATCACCGCGAGGAGCGCGAGTCCATTCACACGGGAGATATAGTGGCCGCCGTAGGGCTCAAGGAGACCTATACCGGGGACACACTCTGTTCCGCCCACCGCCCCATTCTCCTGGAGGCCATGGTGTTTCCCGAGCCGGTCATCTCGGTGGCCATAGAGCCCAAGACCAAGGCCGACCAGGACCGCCTGAGTGAGGCGCTGGAGAGGATATCCGAGGAGGACCCCACATTCCGGGTGAAACTGGATCCCGAGACCGGGCAGACCATCATCTCCGGCATGGGGGAGCTGCACCTGGAGATCATCGTGGACCGCCTGTTGCGCGAGTTCGGCGTGGGGGCCAACGTGGGGAGGCCGCAGGTCTCCTACCGGGAGACGGTGGCCGGGCAAGCCCGGGGGGTGGAGGGAAAGTTCATCCGCCAGACGGGAGGCCGCGGCCAGTACGGGCACGTGATCATCGACTTGGAGCCCCTCCCCCGCGGGGAGGGCTTCCTCTTCGAGAACAAGGTCACCGGCAACGCCGTCCCCAAGGAGTTCATCCCCTCCGTGGAGGAGGGCATACGGGGAGCCCTGGAGTTCGGCGTCCTGGCCGGTTTCCCGGTGGTGGACGTCAAGGTCACCCTGCGCGGGGGCTCCTACCACGAGGTCGATTCCTCGGACCTGGCCTTCAAGGCGGCGGGGGCCGCGGCCTTCCAGGAAGCCCTGCGCAGGGCGGAACCCATACTCCTGGAGCCCATAATGAAGGTGCACATCAACGTGGGGGAGGAGTACCTGGGGGACGTCATCGCCGACATCAACGCCCGCCGCGGCAAGGTGGAGGGGATGGAAACGCGGGGCAGGCACCAGAACATCGTGGCCTACGTGCCGCTGGCGGAGACCTTCGGTTACGCCACCGACCTGCGTTCCCTGAGCCAGGGCAGGGCCACCCACCACATGCAGTTCTCCCATTACGGGGAGGTCCCCCACAACCTGGCCGCGGAGATAATCAGGCGTATCAGGGGCGAATGAGGCGCTGAGAGAGATGGACAGAAGATGGAAAGTATTGGAATATTTTCCGCGGGCCCCGAAAATCAGTCTTGTGCGGGCCATGCGGGATGACTAAAATAGGGGAGTTGTGTCCAGAAAGAGACACCGCTGAGTGATTCAGGAGGAGGGTCAAAATGGCCAAGAAGAAGTTCGAGCGGACCAAGCCGCACGTCAACGTGGGCACCATCGGGCACGTGGACCACGGGAAGACCACCCTGACCTCGGCCATCACCCGGTGCCTGCACAACCAGGGGCTGGACGTGGAGGAGAGGTCCTTCGATTCCATAGACAACGCCCCCGAGGAGAAGGAGCGGGGCATCACCATAGCCATCGCCCACGTGGAGTACCAGACGGAGAAGCGCCACTACGCCCACGTGGACTGCCCCGGGCACGCCGACTACATCAAGAACATGATCACCGGCGCCGCCCAGATGGACGGGGCCATCCTCGTCGTCTCCGCCGCCGACGGCCCCATGCCCCAGACGAGGGAGCACATCCTCCTCGCCCGCCAGGTGGGGGTCCCGGCCATGGTGGTCTACCTGAACAAGGCGGACATGGTGGACGACCCCGAGCTTTTGGAGCTCGTGGAGATGGAGGTGCGGGAGCTTTTGAACGAGTACGAGTTCCCCGGGGACGAGGTCCCCGTGGTGGCCGGCTCGGCCCTCAAGGCCATGGAGTGCGGCTGCGGCAACCGCGACTGCCCCAACTGCTCCTCGGTCATGGAGCTCCTGGACGCCGTGGACGACTACATCCCCACCCCGCAGCGGGACGTGGACAAGCCCTTCCTTTTGGCCATCGAGGACGTCTTCTCCATCACCGGGAGGGGCACGGTGGTCACCGGGAGGATCGAGCGGGGGAGGATCCGGACCGGGGAAGAGGTGGAGATCGTGGGCATCCGCCCCACCCAGAAGACGGTGGTCACCGGGGTGGAGATGTTCCGGAAGATCCTCGACGAGGGCCAGGCGGGGGACAACGTGGGCCTGCTCCTGCGGGGCATCGGCAGAAAGGACGTGGAGCGCGGCCAGGTGGTGGCCGCCCCCGGCTCCATCACCCCCCACGTGGCCTTCCGGGCCCAGGTCTACGTCCTCTCCAAGGAGGAGGGCGGCAGGCACACCCCCTTCTTCTCCGGCTACCGCCCCCAGTTCTACTTCCGCACCACCGACGTCACCGGGACCATCACCCTCCCCGAGGGGGTGGAGATGGTCATGCCCGGGGACAACACGGAGATGAACGTGGAGCTCATCTCCCCCATCGCCATGGAGGAGGGCCTGCGCTTCGCCATCCGCGAGGGCGGCCGCACGGTGGGGGCCGGAAGGGTGGTGGAGATCATCCGCTGAGCGGAGGACCACGAGGTTTAAAGTTATGGCCAAGCCAAGACAGAAGATAAGGATAAGGCTCAAGGCGTACGACCATGAGATAATCGACCGCTCCGCGAAGCAGATCGTGGAGACGGCGAAGCGGACGGGCGCTTCCATCTCGGGGCCGGTTCCCCTGCCCACCGAGAAGCACGTGTACTGCGTCATCCGCTCGCCGCACGTGAACAAGGATTCGCGGGAACACTTCGAGATGCGGGTCCACAAGAGGCTCATAGATATACTGGACCCCACTCCAAAGACGGTGGATTCGCTGATGCGCATGGACCTGCCGGCGGGAGTGGATATCGAGATCAAGCTGTGAGCCTCGGAGCGGTCGGTGCCGGAGGGAGCGGGAGCCGCCTTCGCGCCGTGGAGAGGTGGGAGAATTGAAGGGAATCATCGGACGAAAGATAGCCATGACGCAGATCTTCACCGAGGACGGCAGGGTCGTCCCGGTCACCGTCGTGGAGGCCGGCCCGTGCACGGTCACCCAGGTGAAGACGGTGGAGAAGGAGGGCTACAACGCGGTGCAGCTGGGCTTCGGTGCGGTGTCCGAGAGGAAGCTGAACAAGCCGCTGCGCGGCCACTTCGAGAGCAAGGGCCTTGAACCCCACCGGCACCTGGCGGAGATCCGTGTGGACGACACCTCCGCTTACCAGGTGGGCCAGAAGGTCACCGTGGAGTCATTCGCCAAAGGGGAGAGGGTGGACGTCACCGGCAAGTCCAAAGGCAAGGGCTTTGCCGGGGTGGTGAAGCGGCATGGCTTCGGTGGAGGGCCAGGTTCCCATGGAGCCCATTTCCACCGCGCTCCGGGTTCCATCGGCGCCTGTGCCACGCCCTCCCGGGTGTTCCGTGGATCGCGCATGCCCGGCCGCATGGGGGGCGAGAGGGTGACTGCCCTCAACCTGGAGGTAGTGGACGTGAAGCCGGAGCGCAACCTCCTGCTTTTGAAAGGCAGCGTGCCGGGCCCCAAGGGAGGGCTCCTGATCATCCGAGAGTCGGTCAAGGGACGTCGCAAGCGGAGCAGGAAAGCCCACGTGCTGACCTGAAAGGACGAGGATGGAGCAGGTCATGAAGTCGGTTCCGGTCTACGACCTGGAGGGGAATAAGACAGGAGAGGTACAGCTGAAGGACTACTACTTCGGCTGCGAGATAAACATCCCCGTCATGCACCTTGTGGTCCGCCGCCAGCTGGCCGCCGCCCGGCGGGGCACCGCTTCCACCAAGAACCGCAGCGCGGTGAGCGGGGGCGGCCGCAAGCCCTGGCGCCAGAAGGGGACGGGAAGGGCCCGTGCGGGCTCCATCCGTTCGCCCCTCTGGAGGGGAGGAGGCACGGTGCACGGCCCGCAGCCCAGGGATTACAGCTTCAAGGTCAACCGCAAGGTACGCCGACTGGCCCTGCGGTCGGCCCTGAGCGTGCGGGCCAGCGAGGACCGGGTGATGATACTCGAGGACTTCACCTTCTCCGAGCCCAAGACCAAACTGGCGGCGGGGATATTCCGGGCCCTAGGCGTGGAGGACGACGTGCTCCTGGTCCTCCCGGAGGACGACGAGAACGTGGTGAAATCCATGCGCAACCTCCCCTTCGTGGAGGTCATCCGGGTGGAGGACCTGAACACCTACGACGTGCTGGCCAACGACCGGGTCATCTTCACCCGAAGCTCGCTGGACAAGCTGCAGGAGGGGGTGCAGGATGAAGGATCCGCGTGACGTCATCATCCGGCCGGTGATCTCGGAGAAGAGCTACAACCTGCTGGATCAGAACAAGTACACCTTCGAGGTGCACCCCAAGGCGCGGAAGACGGAGATCCGCCAGGCGGTGGAGCAGATATTCAACGTCAAGGTCACCGGGGTGAACACCATCAAGGTCCCTCCCAAGCCGCGCCGCAGGGGATGGACCTCGGGGCGCACGGCGGCGCGCAAGAAGGCCGTGGTCACCTTGGCCCCGGGTTACAGCATCGAGTTCTTCGAGGGACCGCTGGGTTAAGTCTTAAGAGGATGGTAGGAAATGGGTATCAAGAGATATAAGCCGACCTCTCCGGGAAGGAGGTTCACCACGCTCTCCGACTTCCAGGAGATAACCAAGAAGGAGCCGGAGAAGAGCCTCCTGGCCCCCATGAACTACAAGGCGGGCCGCAACAACCGGGGCCGCATAACCACGCGCCACAAGGGCGGACGGGTGAAGAGGCGCTACCGCATAATCGATTTCAAGCGGGACAAGGACGGAATCCCGGCCAAGGTGGTGGCCATAGAGTACGACCCCAACCGCACGGCACGCATCGCCCTCCTGCATTATGAGGACGGCGAGAAACGCTACATCCTGGCTCCCCTCAACCTCAAGGTCGGGGACCGGGTGATGAGCGGCCCGGACGCGGACATCAAACCGGGGAACGCCCTGCCCCTCTCGGCCATACCCGTGGGTACCACCATCCACAACATCGAGCTCAAGCCGGGGGCGGGGGGGAAGATGGTGCGTGCCGCGGGAGGTGCCGCCCAGCTCATGGCCAAGGAGGGCGAGTTCGCCCACATAAGGCTGCCCTCCAGCGAAGTGCGGCTGGTGAGCCTCAAGTGCCGAGCCACGGTGGGTCAGCTGGGCAACGTGGAGCACGAGCTGCAGAGCGAGGGCAAGGCGGGACGGGGCCGCTGGAAGGGCCGCCGTCCCACGGTACGCGGTACGGTGATGAACCCCGTGGACCATCCCCACGGTGGAGGGGAGGGCAAGTCCTCTGCGGGACGGCATCCGGTCACTCCCTGGGGCAAGCCCACTCTGGGGTACCGGACGCGTAAGAAGAACAAGCCCTCCAACAAGTACATCGTGCGCAGGCGCAAGAGCTGAGATATAGGGAGGTAAGGTAACCTTGGGCAGGTCTTTGAAGAAGGGCCCCTACGTGGACGAGAAGCTCTATTTCAAGATCGAGGAGCTCAACCGGCGCAACGAGAAGAGGGTCATAAAGACCTGGTCCCGCAGATCGACCATCTTCCCGGAGATGGTGGGGCACACCATAGCCGTCTACGATGGGAAGAGGCACGTTCCGGTGTACATAACCGAGAACATGGTGGGGCACAAGCTGGGGGAGTTCGCTCCCACCCGGCGCCGCACCAAGCACGGGCACGCCCACGAGAGGCCCACCCGGTTGAAGTGATGGCCGAAGGGAAGGCAGGAGACGGAAGATGGCCGAGGTTCAGGAAGGCGGCGTGACGGTTCGGGCGGTTGCCCGCTACGTGAGGGTATCACCCTACAAGGCGCGCCAGGTGGCGGACCAGATCCGGGGAAAGGACCTGGAGGAGGCGCGATACATAATCCGCTTCTCCCCCAAGGCCGCGGCGCGCCTGGTGGGGAAGGTATTGGAGTCCGCGGTGGCCAACGCGGAGAACAACAACGGCTTGCGGGCCGAAGACCTGGTGGTGGTCAACTGCTACGTGGACGAGGGCCCCACCCTGAAGAGATGGAGGCCGAGAGCCTTGGGCAGGGCCACCCGCATCCGCAAGCGCACCAGCCACATAACCGTGGTCCTGGGCGAGAGGGAGGGACGCGAGGAAAGCTCCAGGCGACGCGGCGGCCGCGGCCGCCCCGGAAGGCGAAGGAAAGGATGAAGGAGGCGTGGGTCAGAAGGTTCATCCGTACGGTTTCCGTCTAGGGGTCATCTACGACTGGAAATCCCGCTGGTTCGCCACCCGGGATTACGCCGACCTGCTCCAGGAGGACCTGGCTATCAGGCGTTACATCCGGGAATACATGAAGAGGGCGGCCATATCCAGGGTGGAGATCGAGCGCACCTCCAAGCGGGTCAAGGTGGACATCTTCACCGCCCGTCCGGGAATCGTCATCGGCCGCCGGGGCGCTGAGGTGGACCGCATCAAGCGGGACCTCTCCGAGATGACCGGTAAAGATGTTCAGGTGAACATCCAGGAGATCGACACGCCCGAGCTGGACGCCTTCCTGGTGGCCCAGAACGTGGCCGAGCAGCTGGAGGGGAGGGTGTCCTTCCGGAGGGCCATGAAGAGGGCGGTGCAGAACGCCATGCGTGCCGGCGCCAAGGGGATAAAGATCTCCTGCGCCGGGAGGCTGGGAGGCGCGGAGATGGCCCGCACCGAGTGGTACCGGGAAGGAAGGGTGCCCCTGCAGACCCTGCGCGCGGACATCGATTACGGGTTCTGCGTGGCCCGCACCACCTTCGGTGTCATCGGGGTGAAGGTTTGGATCTACAAGGGGCTCATAGGCGAGCCGGACAGGAAGTCCCGCGAGAGGGCCGTGGAGGAGAAGCGGCCCCTGAGCGCGGCCGCGGGAACCCTCGTGGAGGCGGAGCCCGAGGAGGAGATGGTTCCGGAACCCGTGGCGGATCCGGAGGAGGACGAGGAATACGAGTATCAGGAGGTTGAGGCTGATGCTGATGCCTCGTAAGATCAGGCACCGCAAGGTGCAGCGCGGGAGGCTCAAGGGCCGCTCCAAGGGAGGCACCGAGGTCCATTTCGGGGACTACGGGCTCCAGGCCTTGGAACCGGCCTGGGTCACGGCGCGTCAGATCGAAGCGGCCAGGGTGGCCATCACCCGTCACGTCAAGAGGAGCGGGAAGGTGTGGATCAACATCTTTCCCGATAAACCGGTGTCCAAGAAACCCGCCGAGACGCGTATGGGAAGCGGAAAGGGGAACCCGGACCACTGGGTGGCGGTGGTCAAGCCGGGACGGGTGATGTTCGAACTCTCCGGGGTGCCCGAGCACGTGGCCCAGGAGGCCATGCGCCGGGCGGCCCATAAGATGCCCATGAAATGCCGTTTCGTGAAGCGCGTCAGCATGGGTGGTGAGTGAGCATGGTAAAGGCCAGGGAGCTTCGCCAGTATTCGTACGAGGAGCTTCTGCAGAAGCTGCGGGAGGCCAAGGAGGAGCTCTTCAACCTGCGTTTTCAGGCGGCCACCGGACAGCTGGACAACACGGCGCGCATCAAGGAGACCAAGAAGGACATCGCGCGCATCTGCACGGTCATCCGTGAGTACGAGTTGAGCGGTGAAAAAGGTTAAACCGGGGAAAGGAAGGGAACCGGAGGATGGCGGAACGGACGACGCGGCGTAAGGTGCGCATGGGAACGGTGGTCTCGGACAAGATGGACAAGACCATCGTGGTCAAGGTGGAGACGCGCATGCCCCACCCGCTGTACGGCAAGATCGTGACCCGCAGCAAGAAATACAAGGCGCACGACGAGAAGAACGAGTGCCGGGTGGGGGATGTGGTGAGGATCATGGAGACCAGGCCGCTCTCCCGCACCAAGCGCTGGAGGCTTCTGGAGATCGTGGAGCGCGCGGAGTAGGCGCAGGCGGTCCGCGGTTCGGAGGTAGAAGATGATACAGGCGGAATCGCGAGTGAGGATAGCCGACAACACGGGCGCCCGGGAACTCCTGGTGATCAAAGTGCTGGGAGGCTCGGGGAGGCGTTACGCCGGGGTGGGGGACATAGTGGTGGGCACGGTCAAATCGGCCATCCCCGGCGGCTCGGTGAAGAAGGGCGACGTGGTGAAGGCGGTGGTGGTGCGCACCAAGAAGGAGAGGAGGCGCAAGGACGGCTCCTACATCAAGTTCGACGAGAACGCCGTGGTGCTGATCAACGAGGCCAAGGACCCGCGTGGCACGCGCATCTTCGGCCCGGTGGCCAGGGAGTTGAGGGAGAAGAAGTTCATGAAGATCGTCTCCCTGGCACCCGAGGTCCTTTGAACCGGGGACGGCGAGGAGTGGAAGAAAATGGCAGGACTTAAGATAAGGAAAGGCGACCGGGTGCAGGTCATCTCCGGGAAGGACCGGGGGAAGCAGGGCAAGGTCTTGCGCAGCTTTCCCCGCGAGAGGCGGGTGGTCGTGGAGGGCGTGAACCTGGTGAAGAGGCACGCGCGGCCCAGCCAGGAGAACCCCCAGGGGGGGATCGTGACCAAGGAGGCACCCATCCACGTGTCCAACGTGGCCCTGGTGTGCGGGTCCTGCAACCGCCCCATCCGCGTCGCCTACCGGTTCGACTCCGAGGGGAACAAGCGGCGCTTCTGCCGCAAGTGCGGCGCGGACATCGACTGAACGCTGGGATCTGGAACGAGGAAGGGAACATGGCTCCGAGGCTGAAGGAGAAATATCTGAAGGAAGTGGTGCCGGCCCTCAAGCAGAGGTTCGGGTACCGCAACGACATGGAAGTCCCGCGTCTGGAGAAGATAGTGGTCAACATGGGGGTGGGCGAGGGAGCCCACGACCCCAAGGCCATAGACGGGGCCATGAAGGACCTGGCCCTGATAACCGGCCAGAAGCCCAAGCTTAACCGGGCCAAGAAGTCGGTGGCCGGCTTCAAGCTGCGGGCCGGGATGTCCGTGGGTTGTAAGGTCACCCTACGGGGCGACCGCATGTACGAGTTCCTGGACCGCCTGATGTCCCTGGCCATCCCGCGGGTGAGGGACTTCCGGGGGCTGAACCCCAAGTCCTTCGACGGGAGGGGCAATTTCACCATGGGACTCGACGAGCAGCTGGTGTTTCCGGAGATCGACTACGACGACATCGACAGGGTGAGAGGGATGGACATAACCATCGTGACCACGGCCAAGACCGACGAGGAGGGGCGAGCCCTGCTGGACGCGCTGGGCATGCCCTTCCGCGGCAAGTGAGCAGGAGGCGGCATGGCGAAGAAGTCCTTGATTGCCAAGCAGAAGAGACCTCCCAAGTTCCGCACCCGGGCCTACAACCGGTGCAAGCGTTGCGGCCGGCCGCGGGGGTATTTCCGCAAGTTCGAGCTCTGCCGCGTGTGCCTGCGCGAGCTGGCGCACGAGGGCGAGATCCCCGGGATCACCAAGTCGAGCTGGTAAGGAGGCGTGGGAGATGACCATGACCGATCCCATAGCGGACATGCTGACCCGCATACGCAACGCCAGCGCCGCCCGCCACGAGTGGGTGGAGATGCCCAACTCCGGCATGAAGCAGTCCATAGCCCAGATACTCAAGAGGGAGGGCTTCATCGCGGACTTCGAGGTGGTCAAGGGGAAGAGTTACGACATCTTGAGGATAAAGCTGGCCTACGGACCCAACCGCGAGTCCCTCATCAACGGGATCAAGCGCATCAGCAAGCCCGGGCTGCGGGTATACGCCAAGAAGGCCCAGATGCCCAGGGTCCTGGGAGGGCTGGGGATCGCCATCATCTCCACCTCCAAGGGCCTCCTGACGGACCGGGAGGCTCGGGAGAAGAACGTTGGGGGCGAGGTCATCGCCTACGTGTGGTGAGGAAGGGAACGCGAAGCGGGAAGAACGCTGGAGGTAACAGTTGTCCAGGATAGGCAGGATGCCCATACCCGTCCCGGAGGGGACGGAGGTGAGGATAGAGGGTAACCGGGTGACGGTGAAAGGCCCCAAGGGAGAGCTCACCCAGGAGTTCCACCCGGACATGATCATCGAGATGGAAGAGGGTACCATCCGGGTGAAGAGGCCTTCGGACTCCAAGTTCCACAAGTCGCTGCACGGCCTGACGCGGAGCCTTCTGGCCAACATGGTGGAGGGAGTCACCAAGGGGTTCGAGAAGAACCTGGAGATACATGGAGTGGGTTACCGCGCTGTGGCCAAGGGACCGGACATCGAACTCTCCCTGGGTTTCTCCCACCCCGTCCTGGTCAAGGCTCCCGAGGGTGTCGAGTTCGAGCTGGTGACCCCCACCAGGATAAGGGTGAAGGGAGCGGACAAGCAAAAGGTGGGGGAGATAGCGGCCAAGATACGCGCCCTGCGCAAGCCCGATCCCTACAAGGGCAAAGGCATCCGCTACGCCGGGGAGCAGATACGCCGCAAGGCGGGCAAAGCCCTCAAGTAAGTTGCGGGCCGCGATGCACTGTGCGGGGAGAGCGTGCATGAGCGGGGCCGAGGAGAAGGATATGAGGAGGGAGAAGCTCCGCAAGCGCGTTGGCCCTCGGGGCGACCTCCCGAATTGGTGATCGTGTACCTCGATTCCGGGAATGGAGCGATAAGGAATGGACAAGGCCAAGGAAAAGAGGATGAAGAAGGAGCGCCGCCGCAGGCGGGTGCGCAAGAAGATATACGGCGTGCCGGAGAGGCCGAGGCTCTCGGTCTTCCGCAGCAACCGTCATATCTACGCACAGATCATCGACGACACCGTGGGGCATACCCTGGCCAGCGCCTCCTCCATGGAGAAAGGCTTGGACCTGGAGGGGAAGAAGAAGACCGAGGTGGCCATGGAGGTAGGGCGGCTGCTGGCGGCCAGGGCCCGCGAGAAGGGTATCGTGAAGGTTGTGTTCGACCGGGGCGGCAACCTCTATCACGGGAGGGTCAAGGCCCTGGCGGAGGGAGCGCGAGAGGGAGGACTGGAGTTCTGATGCCTTCCCGGACGGAGAGAGCTGGAGGTAGTTCATGCCCAAGATAGACCCGACCGTTCTGGAGCTGGAGGAGAAGGTCGTCCACATCAACCGCGTGGCCAAGGTGGTGAAGGGAGGGCGCCGCTTCAGCTTCACCGCCCTGGTTGTGGTTGGGGACAGGGCGGGAGTGGTGGGCTACGGTTACGGGAAGGCCCGCGAGGTCCCCCTGGCCATCCAGAAGGGCGTGGAGAAGGCCAAGCGCAACCTCTTCAAGGTGCCCACCCGCGGGACAACCATCCCCCACCAGGTGGTGGGCAAGTTCGAGTCCTCGCGGGTACTGCTCAAACCGGCCAGCGAGGGAACCGGGGTCATCGCCGGCGGCCCGGTGCGCGCGGTGATCGAGCTCAGTGGTATCCAAGACGTGCTCACCAAGACCTACGGCTCGCGCAACCCGGTCAACGTGGTCAAGGCCACCTTCGAGGGACTCAAAGCCATAAGCCGGGCCCGGGAGGTGGCGGAGATAAGGAGGGCGCAGTTGCGCAAGTCCCGGGAGAAGGAGGCGGTCAAGGGATGAGCGCGGAGGAGAAGATGCTTCGCATCACCCTGGTGCGCAGCCTCATCGGCCGTCCCGAGAAGCAGAGGCGCACCATAAGGGCCCTGGGGCTGAAGCGGATCAATCATTCCGTGGTCCACAGGGATACCCCGGAGATCAGGGGGATGGTCAAGCGGGTCACCCACCTGGTGAGGGTGGAACCCCTGGAGGAGTGACGCGCACCGTCGGCGCGCCCGCGGGATGCCGCGACGGGCGGAGTGGGAATGATCTGACCGCGCGAGAGACGGCCCGAGATCGGTAGGCGGCCTTTACGGCGGAGGAGGAACGAGCGGAGTAGAGGACGGGAGACGGGAGATGGTTCTGAAGATAAACGACCTCAAGCCGGCGCCGGGCTCCACCCATGCCCCCAAGCGGGTGGGGAGGGGACGTTCGTCGGGTCACGGAAAGACCAGCGGGCGGGGCCAGAAGGGGCAGAAGGCCCGCGACAAGACGCGCATCGGTTTCGAGGGCGGGCAGATGCCCCTCCAGAGGAGGATACCCAAGTTGAGGGGCTTCCGGCCGCGGGACAAGAAGGAGTACCACCTGGTCAACGTGGAGAAGCTGAACCTCTTCTCCGAGGGAGAGACGGTGACCCCGGAGGCGCTGGTGGAGAAGGGGATACTGAAGAAGCTGCGGCACGAGGTGAAGATCCTGGGCCGCGGCGAGCTGGAGCGGAGGCTCACGGTGCGGGCGAACGCCTTCACCAGGGGAGCGGTGGCCAAGATTGAGGCCGCGGGCGGAAGGGCCGAGGTGATCTGATTTGCTCCGCACCTTCCGCAACATCTTCAAGGTCGAGGACCTGCGCCGAAAACTCCTCTTCACCCTACTGATAATCCTCCTCTACCGCGTGGGCTCGGCCATCCCCTCGCCGGGCGTTAACACCCAGGCCCTGCAGAAGCTCATCCAGGAGGGGGGCGGGGTGCTGGGCTTCCTAAACTTCTTCTCCGGCGGGGCCCTCTCCCACCTGGCCATCTTCGGCCTGGGCATCATGCCCTACATCACCGCGGCCATCATCATGGAGATGCTGGTGGCGGTGATCCCCAAGCTCAAGGAGTGGCAGGAGGAGGGGGAATCCGGGCGACGCAAGATAACCCAGGTCACGCGCTACCTGACCCTGGGCCTGGCCCTAATGCAGTCCATCGGGCTGGTGTGGCAGTTCTCCCGCTGGCAGAGCATCGGCGGGGAGAGCATCCGCATCATCGAGTTCACCTGGATGAAGGGGATCGTGGTCATCCTGACCCTCACTGCGGGCATGGCCCTGCTCATGTGGTTCGGGGAACTGATAACCGAGCGGGGGATCGGGAACGGGATGTCCATCCTCATCTTCGTCTCCATCATCGCCCGGGTGCCCGTGGAGTTCAAGAACCTCATCACCAACACCGAGCTCCGCTACGGGAACATAGCTTACGGGATCGTCATCTCCGCGGTCATGTCCTTGGCGGTGATCCTGGCCGTCATCTATCTGGACCAGGGGGAGAGGCGCATCCCGGTGCAGTACGCCAAGCAGATAAGGGGAAGGCGCATGACCATGGGGGGCACCACCTACCTGCCCCTGAAGATAAACACCTCGGGGGTCATCCCCATCATATTCGCCTCCTCGGTCATCTACTTCCCTACCATGCTGGCCCAGTTCATACCCGCCCTCACCGGAGTGGCCACGCGCCTCTCCCAGGGCTGGCTCTATTTCGTAGTCTATACCCTGCTGATAATCTTCTTCGCCTACTTCTACACCTATATAGTCTTCGATCCCTTCACCCAGGCGGAGCACCTCAAGAAGTACGGCGCCTTCGTGCCCGGCATCCGCCCGGGGACTCCCACGGCGGTGTACTTTGGGAAGGTCATCAACCGCATAACCCTCCCCGGGTCCATAAGCCTGGCGGCCATCGCCCTCCTGCCCGCCGTGATGTTCTACTTCTTCGGGACGCGCGAGATCCCCTTCGGCGGGGCGGCCATCATGATCATCGTGGGTGTGGCCCTGGAGACCATGAAACAGATCGAGGCCCAGCTGCAGATGCGGCATTATGAGGGATTCCTGCGCTGACGCGCCGGGGCGAGGAAGGAGGCCGATGATGCACAACCTCATCCTTCTGGGGCCGCCGGGTGCAGGGAAGGGCACCCAGGCGGAGAGGATAAGCGAGATCTACGGAATACCCCACATCTCCACCGGGGACATATTCCGGGACAACCTCAAGCGGGGCACGGAACTGGGCCTCAAGGCCAAGGAGTACATGGACCGGGGAGAGCTGGTCCCCGACGAGGTGGTCATAGGCATCGTGCGCTCCCGGCTTGCGGAGCCGGATTGCGAGAAGGGTTTCGTCCTGGATGGATTTCCCAGGACCGTAGCTCAGGCCGACGCCCTGAAGGGCATGCTCGCCGAGATGGGGAAGCCCATCCACCACGTGCTGAACATCCAGGTGCCTGACGAGACGGTGGTGGAGAGACTCACCGCACGCCGGACCTGCCGTTCCTGCGGGGCGGTCTACCACCTCAGGTTCAACCCGCCCCGGGAGGAGGGGAAGTGCGATGCCTGCGGCGGGGAGCTCTACGTGCGGGACGACGACCGGGAGGAGACGGTTCGGACGCGTCTTGAGGAATACCGCGCCAAGACCCAGCCCCTCATCGAATATTACCGCGCCGAGGGCCTCCTCAGGGACATCGAGGGGGGCGCTTCCATGGAGGAGGTTCTCTCCTCCATCCGGAAGGTGCTGGAATGACGCCCCGCAGCAGGGGGGCGGAAAGCGGGAGGCGCGGCCGCCGCTACCCGGCGGGCGAGGCCCTGCAGGAGCGCTCAGCGGAAGAGTGGCTGGAATCCATGATCATAAGGAAATCGCGGGAAGAGATAGCCAGGATGAGGGAAGCGGGCCGCATCGTGGCCGGCGTCTTGGACATGTTGGAGAAGCACGTGCGGCCGGGGACCAGAACGGAGACCCTAAACCGGCTGGCCGACGACTATATCCGGTCCCGGGGCGGCATCCCCTCCTTCTTGGGATACCGGGGTTTTCCGGCCTCCATATGCACCTCGGTGAACGATGTGGTGGTTCATGGCATCCCGGGAAAAGAGAGGCTCAAGGAGGGGGACATCATCGGCATTGACGTGGGGGTGATCCTGGACGGGTACCAGGCCGATGCCGCCCGCACCTACGCGGTGGGGGAGGTCAGCGAGACGGCGCGGAGGCTCATGGAGGTCACCCGGGCCTCGCTGGATGCGGGCATCGCCGCCTGCCGGGCCGGCAATCGCCTGGGAGACGTTTCCAACAGCATCCAGCGTGTCGTGGAGAGCGGGGGCTTCTCGGTGGTGGTGCAGTTCGTGGGGCACGGCATAGGGAAGGAGATGCACGAGGAGCCCCAGATACCCAACTTCGGACCCCCGGGGAGAGGGCCACTGCTGCTGCCGGGTATGACCTTCGCCCTGGAGCCCATGGTCAACGAGGGGACCTATGAGGTGAGGGTGGAGGATGACGGCTGGACGGTGCGCACCGTGGACGGCCGCCTCTCGGCCCATTTCGAGCACACCGTGGCCGTGACCGAGGGAGAGCCGGAGGTGCTCACCCTCCCGTGAGGGAGGGGAAAAGGAGGGGTATATTTCTGGACTATCGGTATTTAGTTTGTTAATATTTAAATTCTGGTGCGAAAAGAAGAGCACGCCCAACGCGAGGGTGGCGTGGGGAGAGTGAGGAGTGGCCAAGAAGGAAGGCTCCGTAGAGGTCGAAGGAACCGTACTGGAACCCTTGCCCAACGCCATGTTCCGGGTGGAACTGGACAACGGGCACAAGATTCTGGCCCATATCTCCGGGAAGATGCGCATGCATTACATCCGGATACTGCCCGGGGACCGGGTGGTGGTGGAGATCTCTCCCTACGACCTCACCCGGGGGCGCATCGTGTATCGTTATAAGTGAACGGAGGAAAGCCGGGCGGAACGGCGGTACGGAGAGAGAGGCAGAGACTGGAAATGAAGGTTAGACCCTCGGTGAAGAAGATGTGCGACAAGTGCAAGATAATCCGCCGTCACGGCAAGGTTCTGGTCATCTGCCAGAATCCACGCCACAAGCAGCGGCAGGGTTGAGGAAGGGGAGGTAGTGTCTTGGCGCGCATAGCTGGAGTAGACCTTCCGAGGGACAAGCGGGTGGAGATAGCCCTGACCTACATCTACGGGATAGGGAGGTCCACCTCCCTCAAGGTGCTGCGGAGCTGCCAGGTCGACCCCAACACCAAGGTCCGTGACCTCACCGACGATGAGGTGGTGAGGCTGCGCAACTACATCGACCAGAACCTCAAGGTGGAGGGCGACCTGCGCCGGGAGGTGGCCCAGAACATCAAGCGCAAGATGGAGATCGGATGTTATCAGGGTCTCCGCCACCGCATGGGCCTGCCCGTGAGAGGGCAGCGCACCCATACCAACGCCCGCACCCGCAAGGGGCCCCGCAAGACGGTGGGCGTGAAGCGCAAGAAGAAGTAGCCCCCGTGGGAACACGGCGGAGCGGTCCGGTATCCAAAGCAGGAGAACGGCTGAGACACAGGAGGTTGCCAGTTGGCGAGACCGACGCGAGGAAGGGGAAGAGGGAGAAAGAAGGAGAAGAAGACGGTATTGCACGGTGAGGCGCACATCAAGTCCACCTTCAACAATACCATCATCACCATAACCGACAAGAACGGCGACACCCTCACCTGGAGCAGCAGCGGGACGGTGGGTTTCAAGGGTTCCCGCAAGAGTACCCCCTTCGCGGCCCAGCTGGCGGCCGAGAACGCGGCCAAGAAAGCCCAGGAGTTCGGGATGAAGAAAGTGGACGTTTTCGTCAAGGGGCCGGGGTCGGGGCGCGAGACGGCCATCCGCACCCTGCAGGCCAACGGCCTGGAAGTGGTGAGCATCACCGACGTGACCCCCCAGCCCCATAACGGGTGCCGACCCAAGAAGAGAAGAAGGGTATAGGGGTGATGGGTCATGGCACGCAATCTTGAGCCGTCCTGCAAGCAGTGCCGCCGCGAGGGAGTGAAGCTCTTCCTCAAGGGGGCCAGGTGCGAGAGCGACAAGTGCGCCATGGAGCGCCGGGCTTACCCGCCCGGGGAACACGGGCGCGGTCGGGTGAAGGAGACCGAATACCTCCTCCAGTTGAGGGAGAAGCAGAAGGCCAAGCGCATCTACGGGGTCCTGGAAAGGCAGTTCCGCAACTATTACGGCCGTGCCAGCCGGCAGAAGGGGATCACCGGCGAGAATCTGCTCGCCTTGCTCGAGTCCAGACTGGACAACGTGGTCTACCGGGGAGGCCTGGCCTCCTCCCGGCAGGACGCCCGGCAACTGGTGCGCCACGGGCACGTGACGGTCAACGGGCGCAAGGTGGACATCCCCTCCTACGAGGTGAAGGTGGGGGACGTCATCGAGCTCAAGGAGAAAAGTCGGGATATGGTGCGGGTGCTCCAGGCGGTGCGCCTAGCGGAGGGACGTCCCGTGGTCCCCTGGCTCCGGGTGGACCTGGACAAGAGGCGCATCGAAGTGGTGGCCAGGCCGAGGCGCGAGGACATCGACATCCCGGTCAAGGAACACCTGATAGTGGAGCTTTACTCCAAGTAATCATAGGGACAGGAGGGAACGGGCATTGGTGCTTGAAATGCAGAAGCCACACATAGTGGTGGATAAAGTGGAGGATTCCTACGGCAGGTTCATCATCGAACCCCTGGAGAGGGGGCTCGGGCACACCCTGGGCAATTCCATGCGCCGCATCCTGCTCTCCTCCATCCCCGGCGCGGCCATAACCTCGCTGCGCATCGAGGGTGTGGTGCACGAGTTCAGCACCATCGAAGGGGTCAAAGAGGACACCATGGACATCATCCTCAACCTCAAGGGAGTCATCCTCCGCATCCTCGATGAGGGGCAGCACACCCTGTTCCTGGACGTCACGGGGCCCAAGACGGTGACCGCCGGGGACATACAGGCCCCGGCGGAAGTGGAGATAATCAACCCCGACCACAAGATATGCACCCTGAACGAAAAGGGCAAACTGAAGATGGAGATGACCGCCCGCAAGGGCCGGGGCTACGTGTCCGCGGAGCGCATGGCCGGCCTCTACGAGGTGGCCGGGACCATCCCCCTGGATGCCATGTTCTCGCCGGTGGTGAAGGTGGCCTATCACGTCGAGGACACCCGTGTTGGGCAGAGGGCGGACTACGACAAGCTGATCATAGAGGTCACCACGGACGGGAGCATTGGTCCCCAAGAGGCGCTCCTCAGGGCGGCCCAGGTGCTGGTTGGCCACGCGGAGATCTTCTTTGCCCTGGCCGAAGGCGAGGAGGGCATGGAGCAGACCATCTTCGGGCGGGAGGCCCAGGCGGCGGGGGGCAGGGAGATGCAGATCCCCATCGAGGACTTGGAGCTGCCGGTTAGGGTGTTGAATTGCTTGCACCGCGGGGGGATCAACACCGTGGGCCAGCTCATCGAGAAGACGGAGGAGGACCTGCTGGCCCTGCGCAGCTTCGGAGCCCGCTCCATCGAGGATGTCAAGGAGCAGTTGAGGAAGAGGGGTCTCAGCCTGAAGGCCAAGTGAGATCCCGGGGACAGAAAGATTTGATCGCGAGAGGTGCAGTCATGCCGCAGCCGAAGAAGGGAAGGAGACTGGGAGGGAGCGCAGCCCACCAGAAGGCCATGATGGCCAATCTGGCGCGCGCCCTCATAGAACATGAGAGGATCAAGACCACGGAGGCCAAGGCCAAGGAGGTCCAGCCCCTGATGGACAAGCTGGTGGGGCTGGCCAAGCGGGGTGACCTCCACGCCAGGCGCCAGGCCCTGGCCATCATCCCCGACCGGGACGTGATACACAAGCTTTTCGCCGAGATCGGGCCGCGTTATGAGGACCGCGAGGGCGGTTACACCAGGGTGGTGAAGATAGGGCACCGCCAGGGGGACGCGGCGCCCATGGCGGTGGTCGAGCTGGTCTGAACCCCATCGATGGTGCCCGGAGCCTCCCGCCCCCAATGGGCGGGTTTTATATGCCCGCCGTGCCGGTGATGTTATCGCTTCGGCGGGCGCGGGTCTTGCGACCTCTGGGGTGAGCCATGGGCAATTACATGCTGACCGTGGCTTACGAGGGGACGGAGTACAAGGGCTTTCAGAGGCAGCCCGGCCTGCCCACCGTGCAGGGGGAGCTCGAGAGGGCCCTGGAGCGGCTGGCGGTACGGGAATCGCCCCTCTACGCCGCGGGAAGGACCGATGCCGGGGTGCACGCCAAGGGGCAGGTGGTGAACTTCCACGGCACCCTCCGAGTGGACCCGGAAAGGCTGCCGCGCTCCCTCAACGCCCTCCTCCCTCCGGACATAGCCGTCCTGGAATGTCGGGAGGCGGACGAGGGTTTCCATGCCCGGCGCAGCGCCCTGGCCCGGGAATATGCCTATTACTTTCACCTCGCCCCGCGACCATCCCCTTTCCTCAGGCGTTTCGCGCTGCACGTGGGAAGAGAACTGGACTTGGAGGGTATGGAGAAGGCCCTGTCCGCCATCCTGGGCGTACACGATTTCGCACCCTTCTGCCGCAGCGAGAAAGGGAGGTCCACCGTGCGGGAGGTCCTCGAGGCCCGTATTTTCCGGCGTGGGGAGCTGCTCCAGGTGAGGGTCAGGGCCAACGCCTTCGCCTGGATGATGATGCGCATGCTCTGCGGGGCGCTCCTGGAGGTGGGCAAGGGACGCTGGTCCTCAGAGGATCTCCGGGGCCTTCTCGACGGGAAGGGCGGACCGCGTTCCGTGCCCGCCCTCCCACCGCACGGCCTCTTCCTGGAGAAGGTATATTACCCCTTCGACCCGCCGCCTTCCCGCGCTTCCGCCTGAGGAAGGCTCACGGCCGTTCCGCCGCCAGGGGCTGGAAGGTGAAGACCATGCGCAGGCGCTGCAGCCTCTCCGCAGGGTCCAGGCCGGTGAGTTCAAGGGAAATGGCCACGGGGTAGGGGGAGCGCTCGCCCAGCCACAGACGGCCGCTAAGCTCGTAATCGAGATTGGTAAAATATTCCTTAGCCTGAGGGGGAAGGGCTTCCAGGGCGAGGGAGGGGTCGTAGTCCAGACGGAATACCCGGCATATCTCACCCTCACGTTCCTCTTCGCCCTCTTCCCGGACGTCGCGGAACCTGGAGAACAGGGCCAGGAATTCCCGTGGGCGGAAGAGGGGTCCGGGGACCTCCGAACCATCGGCCGGCCTCTCCAGTCCGTCCCGGAGCAGGAAATAATCGCCTTCCCGGCGGGAGATCGTGAAGCGGTCCTCACCTTCCGGGGAGATCCTGAGGATTTCCAGAGTGAGGTCATCGCCCTCCAGGGAACCCTCCCCGCGCTCTTCCCCGTAAACCGTGTATCCGGACACTCCCACCCAGATCTCCATGCGCAGGCGGAAGGAAAAGGAGTTCGAGGCGGAGAGTTCCGTAAGCGCGGACCTCACCTCCGCGTCGAGAGTTTCTTCCACCGCCGAGGGGCGGCTCCCGCAACCACCGGCGCACACCGGGATGAGCGCCAGGAGGAGGAGTGAGAGGGAGAGGAACTTACGGTGTCGCCACCTTTTTCCCGCCGTCGAGCGGGGAGGCTTCCCGTTGACCGGGCGAGCGGGGACCTCTGCAGGGCTCCGCTCGATGTATCCGCCCGGTCGGGTCGTCTCGATTCGCCTCCCCGCATCCCGGGCAGGCGCGAGGGCCGCTTCCTGGGAGGCCTTGATGGGCAAGGGGGCGCGGGCCATGGTTCAGGAGCGGATCAATTCCAGGAGCTGGTCACGCTTCTCCTCCATGAGCTCTCGCGTCTTGGCCTCCAGGTTGAGGCGCAGCAGGGGCTCGGTGTTGGAGGGGCGCACGTTGAACCACCAGTCGTCGTATTCTACGGTGATGCCGTCCAGCCGGTCGATCTTCTTGGCCCCGGAGTGCAGGCGGGCGATCTCCTCCAGCTTGGCGGGTATGTCCTCCACCCGGCTGTTGATCTCACCGGAGGCGTAGTATTTCTTGAAGGGTTTGAGGATCTCGGAGAGCGGCCTGTTCTCCCGGCTCACGATCTCCAGCACATAGACGGCGGCGATGAGGCCGGAGTCGGCGCGGTAGTTGTCCCGGAAGTAATAGTGGCCGGAATGCTCACCGGCGAAGATGGCCCCCGTCTCGGCCATGGTCTGTTTGATGAAGGAGTGGCCCACCCTTTCCCGGATGGGGACACCCCCGTAAGCGCGTATGGTCTCCGGCACGATCCAGCTGTTGATACAGTTGTAGATGATCTTCTCCCCCGGGTGCTCCTGGAGGATGCGCCTGGCCACCAGGGCGGTGGTCAGGGAGCCGCTGACCGGCTCCCCCTTGTCGTCCACCAGGAAGACGCGGTCGGCGTCCCCGTCGAAGGCCATCCCCAGGTCCCCCTGCGCTTCCAGGACCCAGTTCTGGAGGAGGGCTATGTTCTCCGGCTCTATGGGGCTGGGCTGGTGGTGGGGGAAGGAGCCGTCCAGCTCGAAGCAATGGGGCACCAGGCGGCACGGGAGGCGCTCGAATAAGGCGGGGAGGATGAGGCCCGCCATGCCGTTTCCGGCGTCCGCCACCACCTTGAGGGGGCGGAGCACGGAGAGGTCGATGAAGCCCAGCACATGGTCGATGTAACGTGGGAGCATGTCTTTCTCCTCTAGGCTTCCGCGCCGGGGGGCGGAGGGGAGGTCTCCCTTGAGGACCAGGTCGCGGATCTCGCCGATCCCGGTGTCCTCGCTTATAGGTCCCGCCTTGCGCCGGCACAGCTTTAAGCCGTTGTACTCCTTGGGGTTGTGGGAGGCGGTGAACATGGCCCCGGGCAGGTCCAGGTCCCCGGAAGCGAAGTAGAGCATGTCCGTGGAGCACAGCCCGATGTCCACCACGTCCGCCCCCTGGTCTCTGGCCCCCTCGATGAAGGCGCGTGAGAGTGACGGGGAAGAGAGCCGCATATCCCTCCCCACCAGGATGCGCTCCTCGCCCAGGAAGACGATGAAGGCCCTCCCCAATCGGTAGGATATGTCCTCGTCGATCTGCTGAGGGTAGATGCCACGAATGTCGTAAGCCTTGAATATGGTGGGATCAACAGCTTTCATGGCTGACTCCTTGAACCATCCCTAAGGGGAACCTGTCGGATTCGAACCGCATTCCGGCGCCGTTTCACGCTTTTCCGAACATGTTAAGATTTTAGCATGCCCGGTTCCCGCTTACAGCCGTGATGCCCGCCGTCCGGCAAGCGTGAGGGGAGATCCGGCACGCCCCGGGGAACGGGGAGCGAGGCGGCGGTTCGGCTTGCCCGTTCCGTCCCGTGTTATATCCGCCGTCCGGCAAGAGCGGGGGCTCGAAAGGGTGCGAGTGAAGAAAGGAGCGGCCATGGAGGATAGGGTGAACCTGGACGACGTGATGGAGCTCGAGCAGCGGGATCCCGGCAACATGCTCGCCGCGGTGGAATCTTTTCCCCGGCAGTGCAGGGAGGCCCTGCGGATGGGCCGGGAGCTTGCGGACCTACCCCCAGGAGAGGGCATAAGCCGCATAGCCTACCTGGGTATGGGAGGTTCGGCCATCGGCGGGGACATCCTGCGCGCCCTGCTCGAGGAGGCCACCGGCCTGCCCATAAGCGTGCATCGCTCCTATCGCCTTCCTGCCCTCCTGGGCCCGGACACCTTGGCCGTGGCGGCCAGTTATTCCGGGAACACCGAGGAGACACTCTCCGCCTACGACGATGCCATATACCTCGGATGCCGCCTTCTGGTGCTCACATCGGGAGGTCAGTTGCTGGAGAGAGCCCGCGGCTACCGGCATTCCTGTGTGGTGATCCCGGCCGGGTTACAGCCGCGGGCGGCGCTGGGATACCTCTTCCTCCCCGCCGCGGCGGTCATCGAGCGCCTGGGGCTCATGCAGGGTTTCGTCCGGGTGTCCTACGAGGCCGTGGAGTACCTGGAGGAAAAGGCGACGGAATGGGGTCGCATCTCCTCCACGGCGCGCAACTTCGCCAAGCAGATGGCCCTGCGCCTGGCGGGCAAGGTGCCGGTCGTCTACGGCACGGAGGGGTTGCTGGGGGTGGCCGCCTACCGCTGGAAATGCCAGTTCAACGAGAACTCCAAGGTCCCCGCCTTCCACCACGTCCTCCCGGAGATGAACCACAACGAGATCGTGGGGTGGCACAGGGCGGACGAGTTCAGCCGCCGGGTGGAAGTGGTCTTTCTCCTGGAGGAGGATGCCCATCCCCGCATCGCCAAACGGGTGGAGATAACCGCGGACATCCTGCGCGAGAAGGTGGGCGGGGTGACCGTGATCCGGGTGGGGGGGCGCACCCGAACCGAGAAACTCCTGGGCGCCATCTACCTTGGCGACTTCGTGAGCGTCTACCTGGCCCTCTTGAACGGGGTGGATCCGACGCCGGTGGAGAGCATCGCCCTGCTCAAGGAGCGTATGGCCCGGGAGGGCTGACGCCGGGGACCATGCGTACTGCCTTTTTGCGGAGCGAAACGGAAGGGAAGGAGGCGAGGAATGGGAGCGGAGACGAGGGTCGAGGACAGCGGTTCCCCGGGGTCGGCGGCGCGTTTTCTGGCCTCCCTCCTGGAAGGGGAGGGGCTTCCGCTCCCCGGTGAGGCGGTCGTGCTCGGCAGCGGCCAGGGGGAGGCGGTACCCGGGGCGGAGCGAGAGGTGGAGGTCTCCTTCGAGGAGATCCCGGGATGGCCGCGTGCCGAGGTCCCGGGACACGCGGGTACCGTGCTGGTGGCGGATTACGGCCGCAAGTGCGTCCTCTTCCAGAGGGGAAGGCTCCATTACTACGAGGGGCTGACCATGGAGGAGGTGGCCTTTCCGGTGCGCGTCCTGGCCTCCCTCGGGGTGCGCAGGTTGTTGCTGTGCAACGCGGCGGGGGCCCTGAACCCGGCCTATGAGCCTGGTTTCCTGATGCTGGTTAGGGATCACATCAACCTCATGGGGGTCAACCCCCTACGCGGCGTGCGGGATGCCGACGGCACCCCGGCCTTCGTGGACCTCTCCGACCTCTACGATGCCGGATGCGGCGACTTCCTCCTCGGGAAGGCGCAGGCCGAGGGCTGGCCGCTGGTGGAAGGAGTGCTGGTGGCTGTTTCCGGACCCTCCTATGAGACGGGGGCCGAACTGCGCTTCCTGCGCCTCATCGGCGGGGACGCGGTCTCCATGAGCCTGGTCCCCGAGGCCCTTTACGCCCGCCACCTGGGGATGAGGGTGAACGGCGTGAGCGTGATAACCAATATCTGGGACCTGCGCAGGCCCCACCCCGTCTCCCATGAGGAGGTGCTGCGGACGGCATCCTCGGCCGTTCCCGCCCTCAGGGACATCATCCGGTCCTGGCTGGAATACGAGGCTTCGCCGTGAGGGAAGCCTCTTACCGCCGCATGGCGGCCGTCCTAAAGCCGTGTATGTCCCGTGTTTTTAACGTGAGCATGCTGCACCCACTTCTTGATGGAATATATCGGGAATATAAACCGGCCGTGTTCTGAGCGACTTGTTCTGGGCAAGCGTCAACCACACGCCTTAGGCAATCTAGTCCACGAATCACGGAGGGATTCCCTCCCTCGTCTCCGGGAAAGGGCAGTCTCGTAGAGAGGATCCGCGAGACCGCCGCCTGCCCGTAGATGAAAGCGAGGAAGGTAAAGAGAACAGCATCCGCCAACACATGCCGGCTCCAGAGTACCAGATAAATAATTGCAATATATTCAAAAACCATGTAACAAAACCCGCTCATGCCGTGCAGGCCTGTATTGTTCGATCCCGAGCTTTGCACCGGATGCAATGCCTGCGTGGATGTGCGCAGGAAGGACGTCCTTTTTCCCAACCCGGAAAAAGGAAAGCCGCCGCTTATCCTTTATCCCGACGAATGCTGGTTCTGCGGATGTTGCGTCATCTATTGCCCAGCGCCCGGCTTCCAGAATCAATCACCCATTGCCGCTCAAATGGTATTGGAAACGTAAGGAGACCGGGGAGCACTTCCGCATCGGGATGAAGAATACGACGCCACCTAACGACAAACCGCCTGTCGGTTGATGAACTCCTACGTTGAGCCGAGGGGGAGAGTCATGCAGGGGAATCTGGGACCATGGCCTTACGAGGTGGAATACGGCATCGAGAACGGGGTGGAATGCGACGTCCTGGTTCTTGGAGGCGGGGTTGCGGGATGTTTTGCCGCCATCTCGGCGGCGAACCAGGGGGCTCGAGTGGTCGTCGTGGACAAGGGACCCATAAAGACCGGCGTTTCAGGCGGAGCGGGATGCGACCACTGGAACTATCCCCTGACGACTCCCTTCAGCAAGATCACGCCCGAAGAACTCGTTGATTTCGTCGATTTTGTCACCGATGGATGGTTCTGCGGCATCGGCCTGTACATACAGTGCCGGGAAAGCTGGGATTGCCTTCTGGACGCGGAGAGATGGGGCCTGCCGCCTCGCGATGTCGACGGTGAGCCCAAGGGGTCCGGCTTCAGAGACGAAGAAACCGGGATCCTGTTTGCGTATAACCATGACAATCGACATATCGTACGAGTGCGCGGCGGAGCGAGAATCAAGGAATATTATCACCGGGAGCTCAGAAGGCTGGGCGTGCCGTTGTATGAACGGGTCATGGCCACCAGCCTATTGACGGAAGGAGGGAAAGAGGGCGCCAGGGTCGTTGGGGCAACGGGCCTGAACGTCCGCACGGGGGAGTTCTACATCTTCAAGGCAAAATCCACCGGCTCTGCATGTCCATAGCTTCAAGTCCGTGGATCTTCTCTACCGAGAGCATGGGAGCGGGTATGCATGTCATCGACCCCGACTGCACGGGCGAGGGGTTTTCTGTGGCTTGGAACGCGGGCGCCGAGCTCACCTTGCCCCTCTACGCCGATCTGCCGGGCATGCCCGAAGACGAGAGGAGGGCGATCTTCGGGCTCATGGTCGGCCACGAGGGAAGGACACGCGTGCCGATTTACGAGAACTATTCTCAGTGGGGGTTTGACCCCCACAAAGACCTTCTCCCGGTGCCCATCCATCCCACCGATCGGCACAAGACGCCGGCCTGGCTTTTTTACAAACCGCCGGAACGTTACCGCGGCCCGGCGATGTTGGGCGGTGGGCTCATGTACGACTGGGACCTCAAAACCAACCTCGAAGGGTTGTATGTGGCGGGGATGAACGGCTTTTGCGGTATCGATCACAGCCAAGCGGCGGCGACCGGCCGGTACGCCGGCAGGAGAGCGGCGGACTATGCATTGCGAGAAGCACCTGCTCCATCGATCCATCGTGACCAGGTAGAGAGGGAGAAGGCTAAAGTGTACGGTCCCGTCGAAAGAGACGATGGGATGGGATGGAAAGAGGTCCACGCGGGTGTTGCTCATGTCATGCAGGAGTTCTGTGGCACGGAAAAGCACGAGAACACGTTATAACTGGGCCTGTGGCGGCTCAAGCAGATAAAGGAAGTCGAGGCACAGGAACTCTACGCCAGGAATCCCCACGAACTCGCGCGATGCAACGAGGCCTTCACGTTGATCACGGTCGGAGAGGTCATCATGCACGCCTGCCTGGCGAGGAAAGCCAGCATCGGGGCGTTGGGGTTCTACCGCTTGGATTATCCGTATTCCGGGCCTGAAGACAAGAAGTTCATCACCGTGAAGAAAAAGGGCGAAGGGGTCGAAGTGGGCGAAAAGCCGCATCGTTTCTGGCTGCTGGAGCCTTACGCCCCCACATACGCGGAGAATTACGCATCGCACGCCGGACTGTGATAGTGGGATGCGAGAGGTCGGCCCGAGAAGGTCGTATCCTTTTGATGCCTGGATTGCGTAGCCGTTTTTTTTGCATCAAGCAACCTTCCCTCTTCTTTCCTTGACACTAGGGGGGACGGCCTCTATCATTAGTGTTTGTCGTGCTGTGAGAGAGATACGAGGCGACGCGGAATGATGAAGACCTACAGCACCAAGAAGGCGGACATAGAGCGCCGGTGGTACCTGGTGGACGCCCAGGGCATGGTCCTGGGGAGACTGGCCTCCGAGGTGGCCAAGATCCTCAAGGGAAAGAACAAACCCATCTATGTACCCCATATGGACGTGGGCGACCACGTAGTGGTGGTCAACGCCGAGAAGGTGGTACTGACCGGCGATAAACTGGATAAGAAAAAATACTACCGGCATTCCGGCTATCCGGGAGGCCTGCGAGAGTTCACCTACAGGACCCTCCTGCGGGAGAAGCCGGAGATGGTGGTGGAGAAGGCGGTGCGGGGGATGCTCCCCAAGAACCGCCTGGGCCGGGCCATGATCCGCAAGCTGCACGTCTATGCCGGCCCGGACCATCCCCACCAGGCCCAGAAGCCGGAGAAGATCTCCCTGGGCGCATGAGGACGGAAAGGCAGGTGTGACCTTTGCCGCAGCATCTGGGTTACGGGACGGGCAGGAGAAAGGAAGCCGTGGCCAGGGTCTGGCTTTATCCCGGCGAGGGCGAGTTCGTGATCAACGGAAGGAGCCTGGAGGAGTACTTCCCGCGCCAGACCCTGCGGGATCAGATCATGCAGGCCCTGGAGGCCGCGGGTAGTGTGGGGCGCTACAAGGTTGTGGCCACCATACGGGGCGGGGGCATCTCCGGACAGGCCGGTGCCCTCCGCCATGGAATTGCCCGTGCCCTCGTGGACTGCGACGAGACCCTCCGTTCCGAGTTGAAGAAAGCCGGACTTTTGCGGCGCGACCCCCGCATGAAGGAACGCAAGAAGTACGGCCTCAAGAAGGCGCGCAAGCGACCCCAGTTCTCCAAGCGCTGAACCTCAGGACCGAATACGCCCCCTCTTTCGCGGAACGGCATGTACTTGCCTTTTTACATGCCTTTCTCCCCGCTGAGTGCCGGTACGGTCCCTTCCGCACAGGGGGTTCCCGTTGCCGGAAAGAGCAGCGCGGGTTCGTGGAGGAGGTCCGGGCAATACGCTTTCCCATACCCGGAATGGTGGGACACTGGGAGGACAGGGTGGGTTCGGGGAGGAGGTGCCGGGAAAGGAGAGGGAAAATATTTACGCGGGGGGGCACCACCGGGCGACCTCCGCGCCGCGCCCCCTCTTACCGGGGCCGGGAGTTGCCAGGGGACGGAGGCGGGTAGGTCGACCGGCTGAGATGCCGCCTCCGCACATGGGGAGGATGTGGAGAAGGAAGCGCGAGCACGGGGGTCGGTTCGCCTTGAAGCCCGGAAAGGCGGGGTGCTATAGTCCATTAGGGGCGCGGGAGGAAGGGAACAGAGGACGTTCTGAACGCCGCGGTAGGCGGGAGTGGTCTTTTGCAGACCTGGACGGGGAAGCGAAGGAAGTGAGCATGGGAAGTGAAAAGGGCGGTTGGCCCCGTCTCTTCGGGACCGACGGGGTGAGGGGAGAAGCCAATGTGGAGCTCACGCCCGAGCTGGCCATGCGACTGGGATGGGCGGCGGTGATGGTCCTGGCCGGGGAGAACCCCCGGCCCCGGCTTCTGCTGGGCAAGGACACCAGGCTCTCCGGGGACATGCTGGAAGGGGCCTTGGTGGCGGGCATATGCTCCGCGGGAGGCGATGTGGAACTCCTGGGGGTCATCCCTACACCGGCGGTGGCCCACCTCACCCGTACCAGGAAGGTCGACGCGGGCGTGGTCATCTCCGCCTCCCATAACCCGGCACGAGACAACGGCATAAAATTCTTCCACCGCGACGGCTATAAGCTCCCCGACGCCCTGGAGAGGGAGATGGAGCGCCTGGTGGCCGGGGTCGAAACTCAGGCCAAGCCGCGGGGGGATCAGGTGGGGTGTTGCCGGCCTGCGGTGGGGGCGGAGGAGGAATACCTGGAGCACCTCCTCTCCGTGGCCCAGCCCGACCTCTCCGGGATCAAGGTGGTGGTGGACTGCGCCCACGGAGCTTCCTACCGGGTGGCCCCGGAGCTCTTACGGCGCTTGGGAGCCCGGGTGATCTCCCTGCACGTGGAGCCCGACGGGTTGAACATCAACCGGGAATGCGGCTCCACCCACTGCAAGGCACTGCAGAGAAAGGTGGTGGAGGAAGGTGCCCTTTTGGGGCTGGCCTTCGACGGGGACGCCGACCGGCTGATCGCCGTGGACGAGGAAGGGAAGCTGGCGGACGGGGACCACATCATGGCCATCTGCGCCGTGCGCATGAAGGAGGAGGGCACCCTCAGGGAGAACTCGGTGGTGGCCACGGTCATGTCCAACCTGGGGTTCCACCTGGCCATGCGGCGGGAAGGGATACGGGTCCACCAGACGGCGGTTGGCGACCGTTACGTGCTGGAAAAGATGCTCGAAGGGGGCTTCAACCTGGGAGGGGAGCAGTCGGGCCACATAATCTTCTTAGACCATTCCACCACCGGGGACGGGCTGGTGACCGCCATCAAGCTCCTGGAGGCGGTGCGGGAATCGGGGGAAAAGCTCTCCTCCCTCTCCAAGTTGGTGGTTAAGGTCCCGCAGCTGCTGGTCAACGTGAGGGTCAGGGACAAGGAGAGCTGGAGCGAGAGGAAGACGCTGCTCTCCGCCCTGCGCGCCTGGGAGGAGCGTCTCGGGGACCGAGGAAGGGTGCTCCTGCGTCCCTCGGGCACGGAGCCGGTCCTGAGGGTGATGGTGGAGGCCGTGGACGGCGAGCTGGCGGAGAGGGCGGCCCGGGAGCTGGCCGCCCTGGTGGAGAGGGAGATGGGCTGAGTTGTGCGGCATCGTGGGCTACACGGGACCCAGACCGGTCGCCGCCACCCTCTTCCACGGCCTGCGCCGCCTGGAATACCGTGGCTATGACTCCGCGGGGCTGGGGATACAGGAGGACGGCGGGATCAGGGTGATCAAGCGGAGGGGCAACCTGGATCACCTGGAGCCGCTCCTCGGGTACCTTCCCGGCGAGGGGGGGACAGGGATAGCCCATACCCGGTGGGCCACTCACGGCGTACCCTCCACGGAGAACGCCCACCCGCACCTGGACTGCCGGGGGCGCATAGCCGTGGTGCACAACGGCATCATCGAGAACTACCAGGAATTGGAAAGAGGGCTCACCTCCCGTGGGCATCGCTTTCGCTCCCGGACGGATACCGAGGTGCTCGTGCATTTGGTGGAGGAGAACTACCGCGGGGACCTCCTGGAGGCGGTTCGAGCCGCGATGCCGAAGATCCGGGGGACCTACGCCGCCGTCTTTCTGAGCGCCGATGAACCGGGAGTCCTTGTGGGCGCCCGTAAAGACAGTCCTCTCCTGCTCGGGCTGGGAGAGGGCGAGAACTTCCTGGCCTCCGCAACCCTGGCCTTTCTGGACTTCACCCGTCGGGCGGTCTCCCTGGAGAACGGTGACCTGGTAAGGGTTACCAATGATGACTGGGTAATACTGGATATCAACGGCGGGAGCGTGGAGAGGAAGGTCTTCGAGGTCCCCTTTGACGCCACGGCGGTGCAGAAGGGAGGTTACGCGGACTTCATGCTCAAGGAGATACATGAGCAGCCCCAGGCCTGGATGGACACCCTGCGGGGCAGGATGAGTCCCGGAAATAGGCTGCGCATCGAGGAGCTGGAGGAGGACCGCTTCGACCTCCGGGAGATCAACCGCATCATCTTCGTCTCTTGCGGGACCTCCTACCATGCCTCCCTCTTGGGGCGCTACGTCATGGAGGGGTGGATGGACATCCCCGTTGAGGTGGACATCTCTTCGGAGTTCTATTACCGTGCCCCCAAGCTCGACCCGCGCTGCCTGGTGGTGGCGGTCAGCCAGTCCGGGGAGACGGCGGACACCATGAGCGCGGTGCGCTGGGCCAAGCGCTGCGGCGCGCCCACCCTGGCCGTGGTCAACGTGGTGGGGAGCATGATGGCCCGGGAGTCGGACGGCGTGCTCTACACCCATGCCGGGCCGGAGATAGGGGTGGCGGCCACCAAGACCTTCCTGGCCCAGGTGGCGGCGGTATATCTGCTGGGCCTCTACCTGGGGCAGGAGCGGGGGCTTCTGGAGCCCGAGTTCGTCAGGCACACCCTCCGGGAGCTGGAGGACCTCACGGGGCGCATAGAGGAGGTCCTGGGGGACACGGACACCGTGGAGCGCTGCGCCGACAAGTACTGCCGCTGCGAGGACTTTCTCTTCCTGGGGCGCAACATCAACTATCCCCTGGCCATGGAGGCGGCCCTGAAGCTCAAGGAGATTTCCTATATCCACGCCGAGGGATACCCGGCGGGAGAGATGAAGCACGGCCCCATCGCCCTCCTGCACCCCGGCTTTCCGGTGGTGGCCCTGATCCCCCGGGATTCGGTCTACGAGAAGATGAAGGGCAATGTGGAGGAGGTCCGGGCGCGACAGGCTCCGGTGATCGCTGTGGCCACGCAGGGCGATGCGGAGATAAGGAGCTGCTGTGAGGAGGTCATCTACGTGCCGGAGGTCAAGCCGCAGTACTACCCGGTGGTCATGGCCCCGGCCCTGCAGCTCTTCGCCTATCATGTGGCCAAGATGCGGGGCTGCAACGTAGACCAGCCGCGGAACCTGGCCAAGACGGTGACCGTGGAATGAGCTTCCCGGCGGTTGTGGTGGAGAGGAGGTCCATGCAGGTCCTGGGAATAGGCGTGGACATGGTGGAGATCGAGAGGATCGAGAGAGCGCTGGCGCGGCACGAGAAGTTCGCGTCGCGCCTTTTTTCCGCCCGGGAACGGGAAAGGTGCATGGACTGCCCCCGCCCCGCCCGGCGCTTCGCCGCCTGCTTCGCGGCCAAGGAAGCCGCATCCAAGGCCATGGGGACGGGGGTAAGGGGTTTTTCCTGGCGGGAGCTCGAGCTACTGACCGACGAGAGGGGTCGCCCCGTCCTGCAGCTCTCGGGAAGGGCGCGGGAGGTCGCCGCCCGCTTGGGCATCCGGGAGATACTGGTAAGCGTGACCCACACCAGGGATGCGGCCCTGGCCGTGGCTCAAGCACTGGGGGGCGAGGAGGGATGATCAGGGTCCTCTTTCCGGAGGAGATGGCGGAGCTGGACCGCGCCGCCGGCGAGGAGGGGGTACCCACGAGCGAGCTCATGGAGAGAGCCGGCCGGGCGGTTGCGGAGCAGGCCCGGGATATGCTCGGGGGGCTTTGCGCCGGCCGTAGGGTGGTGGTGGCGGCGGCTAAGGGGAACAACGGCGGAGACGGGCTGGTGGCGGCACGCTACCTGGCATCCTGGGGAGCTCGGGTGGAGGTCTTCCTCCTGGCCCGTCCGGAGGAACTCTCCCCCGACGCGGCCCTCAATTACCGCCGTTACCTGGAGCAGGGGGGACGGGTGACGGCGGGCGAGCCCGCCCTCCTGGACGAGATGCTCCGGGAGGCGGACCTGGCCGTCGACGCCATCTTCGGCTTCGGCTTCCGGGGACGGGCCGATGGCCCTTTTGCCGAAGCCATCGAAGCCCTCAACCGCTGCGGGGTACCCGTGCTCTCCGTGGACCTCCCTTCGGGAGTGGACGCCTCCACGGGGGCCGTGGAGGGGCCGGCGGTGGAGGCGGACAGGACGGTCACCCTGGCCTGGCCGAAGGTGGGTCTCTACCTCTACCCCGCGGCGGAGAAGGTGGGGGAACTGGTGGTGGCGGATATAGGCATTCCGGTCCACCTGCTTGAAGCACTGGTGAGGAGCGAGCTGCATGCCCTGGAGGAGGAGGACGCCGCGGGCATGCTTCCCGCAAGGAGGCCCCACGCCCACAAAGGCCAGTGTGGAAGGGTCCTGGTGGTGGCGGGTTCCACCGGCCTCACGGGAGCGGCGGCTCTGTGCGCCAGGTCGGCCATGCGTTGCGGGGCCGGGGTGGTCACCCTGGGCATACCCTCCTCCCTCAATCCCATCATGGAGGTCAAACTGACCGAGGTCATGACCCTTCCCCTCCCGGACGACGGCGGGGGCCGCCTGGCGGAAGAGGCCTCCGGCGTGGTCCTCGAGGCCCTGCCATCCTTCGATGTCCTGGCCCTGGGGCCCGGACTGGGGACCTCGCCGGGCACGGTGTCCGCGGTCCGGAGGCTGGTACGCGAGGCCTCGTTGCCCCTGGTGCTGGACGCCGACGGGCTCAACGGGGTGGCCGGGGAACCCTCGGTGCTGGAGGGGAGGCAGGGCCCGGCGGTGATAACCCCGCATCCCGGGGAGCTGGGGAGGCTCCTGGGGCGCGGGGCGGCGGAGGTGCAGCGGGACCGCTTGGGTAACGCTCTGGAGGCCTCCCGCCGTTTCGGATGTCCTGTGGTCCTCAAGGGGGCGAACACGGTGATCGCTGAACCCGGAGGCCGGGCCTTCTTCCATCCCCTGGCTTTGCCCGAGCTGGCCACTGCGGGGAGCGGGGACGTGCTCACCGGATGCCTGGCGGCCCTGCTGGCCCAGGGGCTCCCGCCCCTGGAGGCGGCGCTTTGCGCTGTGTTGGTGCACGGGAAGGCGGCGCAGCTGGCTTCCAGCGTGGTGGGAGGGGTGGGAATGGTCGCCGGGGACGTCGTGTCCCACCTCCCCCTGGCCTTGAACGGTCTGAGGAGGAAAAGGGAAGGAGGAAGGTACAGGTGAAGTCGGCTCGGGAGATCATGAACCCCGACCCCATTACCGTGGGCCCCGAGGCCACGGTGCGGGAGATGGCCGGGATGATGGTGGAGAACCGCATCCGCTGCCTCCCGGTGGTGGACGAGGAAGGGAGGCTGCTCGGGGTGGTGGACGAGGAGGACCTGGTGCACCAGGACGCCCGGGTCCATTTCCCGACCTTTATCCATTTTCTGGAAAGCTACCTCTTCCTCCCATCCTCGCTAAGGCGTTTCGAAAAGGAGCTGCGCCAGGCCGTCGGCTCCAGGGCGCGGGATCTGATGGAGGAGGACTACGCCTCCGTGAGCCCCCTGGCTAGCGTGGAGGAGGTGGCCACCCTCATGCTGGAGCGGGACCTGGAATACGTCCTGGTCTTGGAGGAAGGTAACCTGGTGGGGGTCATCACCAGAGGGGACATCCTGCGGACCATCGCCGAGGGCTGATTCCGGGCGAGGTCGGGAGGAGGGTAGGGACTTGACGGTGGATAGGACGGGAGGCTCGCCCGGGGGTGGTTTTCCCTACCGGCCCACCCGTGCGGAGATAAACCTCGACAGCATCCGCCACAACGTCCGTGCTTTCGTGGATCTGGTAGGTCCTTCCTGCAAGGTGATGGCCGTGGTGAAGGCCGACGCTTACGGCCACGGTGCGGTGGAGGTCTCGCGGGCGGCCCTCGAGGCGGGAGCTTCGCGACTGGGGGTGGCCCTCGTGGAGGAAGCCGAAGAGCTCAGGGAAGCCGGGGTGGAGGCCCCCCTGCACCTCCTCTTCGAGCCGCCGCCTGAGGCCGCTGAGCGCGTCGTGGAGCTGGGACTGATCCCCACGGTATATACCCCGCTTTACGCCAGGGAGCTCTCCCGCTCCGCCGTCTCCCGGGGCAAGAGGGTTCCCGTACACATAAAGGTGGACACCGGGATGCACCGCGTGGGCGTTTCCCCGGAGGGGGCGCCGAAGCTGGCGGAGGAGGTATGCGGGCTGCCCGGGTTGGAGCTGGAAGGAGTCTACACCCACCTGGCCACGGCATCCGAGCCCGGAGACCCCTTCGCCGCGGAGCAGGTGGAGAGGCTGGGTTCGGTGGTCAGGAGATTGCGGCAGGGGGGGCTGCAGGTGCCCCTGGTCCACGCAGCGGCCTCGGGCGCCGCCCTCTCCCTCCCACGCTCGCGGATGGACATGATACGCCTGGGCATCGCCATGTACGGGCTCCTGCCGGGACCCGCCTACGCGGGGAAGGTGGATCTCAGGCCGGCGCTCTCGCTGCGCACCCGCATATCTCACGTCTTCCGGGCCGGCGAAGGGGAGGGGGTGAGTTACGGCCTCACCTACCGCTGCCCGAGGGACACCTGGTTGGCGGTCCTCCCGGTGGGCTACGCCGACGGGTTGTCGCGGGCCCTCTCCAACCGGTGGGAGGTCCTGATCGGGGGAAAACCTTATCCCCTGGTGGGCACGGTCTGTATGGACCTCTGCGTGGTGGACCTGGGAGATGACCGCCGGTTTCCGGGCGAGGAGGTCACCGTCGTCGGGGGGTGGGGAGAGGAAAAGGTAGGTGTGGAGAGGATGGCGGAGCTCCTGGAGACCATCAATTACGAGGTGGTCTGTGCCATCGGTAAGCGGGTGCCTCGGATATACCTGGGCCGTTGAACGCACGGGGGCCAGCGACGCGCGGCGCCGTTTAACCTTCCCGGCCCGGGGTATGATGATTATTGAGGGGGCCTTCAAGGGAACCCGAGAAGGCGCGGCCGTTTGGGGAGCGTGAACGGCCTCCCGCCCTTCCCCGGTCGAGGGAGCGGATGGCGAACAACTTGCTGGTGAGGGGCAGTCCGGGCAGCGGAAAGACCACCCTGGCGGTGAAGGTGGCGGAAGACCTCACTGGGCTGGGGTTCAAGGTGGCCGGCTTCGTGACCGAGGAAATCAGGGAGGGGAAGACGAGGCTCGGCTTCCGCATCCGGGACCTCCGCGGGGGAGAGGCCGTCATGGCCCACGTTGGTTTGCGCGCCGGACCCCGGGTGGGCAAGTATACGGTCGATGTCGAAACCCTGGAGCGAACGGCCCTCCGGGCCCTGGACGAGGTGCATGGGAGAGCGGACCTGGTGATCGTTGACGAGATAGGGAAGATGGAGGCCCTGTCCGCTGCCTTCCTGAAGCGAGTGATGGAACTCATGGATCTGCCCACTCCCCTCCTGGCCACTATCCCAAAGAGCGATCAGTCCTTCGTCTCATCCCTACTGCAGCGTGGGGATGTCTCCGTCTACTGCATCGACAGGCGGAACCGCGAGCGGATGAAGGAGGTGGTGGAGGAGGACCTGCTCGGTATCCTGGGCCACAGGCGAAGTCCCCGGACGAACTGAAGGAGGAATCCGATGGTGAAGATCTGTCCTTCCTGCTATGCCGTCTATGTGGACCAGAGATGGTGTTTCGACGAGAAGGCGCGCCAGAGGATCATGAAGGGCAATGGATGGGAGAAACATCTCTGCCCCGGTTGCGAGAAGGTGGCCAGAGGGAAGGTCGACGGCGTAGTCTATCTGAGGGGGGACTTCCTGCGCGCGCATCGCGAGGAGGCCAAGAATCTCATACGCAGCGTGGCGGAGAGGAAACTGCGCAAGAACATCGCCGCTCGCATCGCTCATATCGAGGAGAAGGACGACGAGATCGTCATACAGACCACCGACCGTGCCCTGGCCGAACGCCTGGGCAAGGAATTCGAGAGGGCATATTCCGGCCGGCTGGACATCCAGTGGCAACACGGGGCGGACTTCGCGCGCGTCTATTGGACGCGGGATGATTGAGGCCCGGCGGTGAGGCCGGAAAAAAGGTGGGGCCGTAGCGCTCTTTCTCCGTATCGGGAAAGGCGGGACGGCCTGGCGTGAAACCCGCGAGCGTTCAGCCGGCGGAAGGGGGGCATATTCTCTTACAGCGCATCGGCTCCCGGTTCCGGGAGAGTCCGTCGCACCCATATGTTGTATAATCACCTTGCGCCGCATACGGTATTCATGGAAGATAATGGTAATAATGCATGGCTTTCACGTGGCGCGCGGCTGGGTCGGAAGTCATTCTGTCCGGGCCGGGGAGGCATGAACCGTGTATCTGAAGGAGCGGTCCTCGAGGGAGCTCAGGAGGACGCTTTCCCTCCGAGACCTCGCCCTCGACGACCCCTTCGTGGGGGACTTGGTCTCCTTCCTCTCGGAAGGCGTGGAACCCGTCTTCCTGGTGGGCGGCTATCTCCGGGATTACCTCCTGGGCAAGGTGTCGGAAGACGTGGACCTGGTGACCACGGGAGACCCCTCCATACCCGCCTCGCGGGCCGCGGTGCGCTTCGGGGCGCGACATTTCCTGCTCGACAGGGAGGAGCGGATCTACCGCCTGGTGGTGAGGGACGGCGGGCGCCGCCGCACGGTGGACATCTCCCCCCTGCGGGGTTTCGGCATGGAAACGGACCTCTCCATGCGGGACTTCACCATCAACGCCATGGCCGTGGACCTGGGAAAGCTCGTCGGCCAGGGTTCACTGGTCCTGCCCCGCGACCTGATAGACAAGCACTACGGATGGAAGGACCTTTCCGCGGGTATCCTGCGCGAATGCCATAAGGAGTCCTTCCTTGCCGATCCGGTACGCCTGGTCAGGGCCCTGCGCTTCCGACATCTCCTGGGTCTGGAGTTCGAGGAGCGTACCCTGAACCACCTCAAGAAATACGCGCCTCTGGTCTCCCGCGTCGCGGGGGAACGCCTGGCCGTGGAATTACTGGAGACCCTGTCCGGGGGAGGTTGCCGGGAGGTCTTCAGGGACGTGGAGGCCTTCGGGCTGCTGGAGCATCTGTTCCCCGAACTGGCGGAAACGGTGGGCCTGGAGCAGAACGCTTATCATCACCTCGACGTGTGGGAGCATACCCTGATGACCCTCGAGGAACTGGACAAGCTCCTGGAAGACCCTGGAAGGATGTATCCCGAACACGCGGGGATGACGGCCCTGAGGATGGGAGAACCGCTCCAGGATTGCTATCCACGACGTGCCTTCCTCCGCCTAGCGGCCCTCTACCACGACGCCGGAAAGCCGCTCACCTTCTCCCGGGGGGAGGACGGGCGCATACACTTTCACTCCCACCAGAGGTTCAGCCGGGAGGCGGTCCTCGAGCTGGCCGGGAGATTGCGTTTCTCGCGCCGCGCCCGTGAGTACCTGGCCTCGGTGATCGGCCACCACATGGATATCGGGCTGGCGCTGAAACAGGGGTTGACCCCCCGGGCTCGGCGGAGGCTGGTGAATCGCTTGGGCGAGAACCTGGTGGACGTGGTGCTCCTGTCCACGGCCGACCGCTTCGCCACTCGGGGACCTCTCACCACACCCGAGGGGCTGGAGAGGTACGTCCGGGTCTGCCGGGAGCTCCTGGACGAGCAGGTGCGAGAAGAGGAAACGCCCCCTCTCCTCAGGGGCCGGGATCTTATACTGGAGCTGGGGATGAAGGAGGGCCCGGCGGTGGGGGAGGTCCTGAGAAGGGTGCGCGAGGCCCAGATGGGGGGAAGGATACGCCGGCGGGATGAAGCCCTGAAGCTGGCGGAGAAGCTGATCGAGGCACGCCTCCCGGAGGCCGCCGCCGGTTCCTCGGCGGAGGATGAGGGAGCGAGGGAACCAGTGGGCGGGAATGAGGAGACGGAAAGGGGGGGAGGCGGTGAGGATTGAAGGGGTAAGGGTGGGACACGCCGAGGATGTCAAGGGTATCACCGGATGCACGGTGGTCCTCCTGCCTCCCGGGACGAGGGGAGGTGTGGAGGTGAGAGGCGGCGCTCCCGGGACCAGGGAGACGGACCTCCTGGATCCGGTGAACCTTGTGGAGGAGGTCCACGCCTTCGTCCTTGCCGGAGGCAGCGCGTTCGGGCTGGCCGCCTCCACGGGAGTGATGCGATTCCTCGAGGAGTCGGGCGTGGGCTTCGACACCGGGCTGGCCCGTATACCCATCGTCCCCGCCGGGGTGATCTACGACCTGGGCATAGGAGACCCGTCCGCCCGTCCGGACGAGGAGATGGGTTACCGCGCCTGCCGCCAGGCCTCGGAGGAGCTGGCGCGCCAGGGAAACGTGGGAGCGGGCATGGGGGCCACGGTGGGCAAGATCCTGGGTTACCAGTTCTGCACCAAGGGAGGCCTGGGTACGGCCTTCTTCGAGGGGAAGGACCTCAAGGTCTTCGCTCTCGCGGTGGTCAACGCCTTCGGGGACGTGGTGGACGAGGACGGCCGCATCCTGGCCGGGGTCAGGGACGCGGGGGGCGGGTTCCTCTCCACGGAGCGCGTGATGCGGGAGGCGGCGGGAGAAAAGCCCTTCCCGGTGGCCGGAACCAACACCACCCTGGCAGTGGTGGTGAGCAACGCTCGTCTTTCCAAGACCGACGTCAACTGGGTGGCCCAGAGGGGACATCACGGCCTGGCCAGGGCCATCTCCCCCAGTCATACCAAACTGGACGGGGACCTGGTCTTCGCCGCTGCCACCGGGGAGGTGGAGGCCTCCGCGGACCTGGTGGGAGCCGTTGGCGCCTCCCTCCTGGCGGAGGCGGTACGAAATGCTGTCAGGCATGCCGAGTCGGTGGCCGGGGTTCCCGCCGCACGGGACATTATCCGGGGGTGAACGGGGATGGACGTCTTCGAGGCCATGGAGAAGAGGCACAGCGTGCGCTCCTTCGATGCCGCGAGGGGTGTCCCGGATGAACTGGTGGCCAGGCTTCTGCGCTGCGCCTGTCTGGCGCCCACCGCCGGGAACGTGCAGCCCTGGCGGTTCGTGGTGGTGCGCGACGGGAGGATCAAGGAGGGGTTGGCGGCGGCGGCGCTGGGGCAGGGTTTCGTGGCCCGGGCCCCGGTGGTCATCGTGGTCTGCGCCGACCTGGAGTCCCACGCCGCCAGTTACGGACGGCGGGGCGTGGAACTCTATTCCATCCAGGACACGGCGGCCGCGGTGGAGAACATGCTCCTCGCCGCCACCGCATTGGGACTGGGCGCCTGCTGGGTGGGGGCTTTCCGGGAGGAAGAGGTCGCCAGCCTGCTGGGGCTTCCGGAGCGCCTGCGGCCCCTGGCCCTTATCCCGGTAGGGTATCCCGCACGCCCGGGCTCCCAGCCGCGCAAGATGCCTCCGGAGCGCCTGACCACTTACCTGTAGGCGGACCGGCCGCCGCGCCGCGAGGCAAGGCGGCGCACGCGATTCCGGAAGTCTATGTCCACGACCTCGCTCGGCGAATTAGTACCCCCGTTCTCAAAAGGTAAATAATGGTATATTACCATATGTTACCATTTATTGATATAGTGTCGGAAGGACATGATGGAGGCGTGATACACGCTCAGGAGGCACCGAAGAAGGAGCGCACGGCCTCGATCACCGTCTCCTGCTCCTCCGTGGTCAGGTGGGGATAGAGGGGGAGGGAGAGGACGCGTCGGGAAGCCTCCTCGGCCACCGGACAGGGAGGGCCGGGACGGCTCCGGAAGGGAGGCTGCAGGTGCACGGGAAGGGGATAGTGGACGACCGTCTCCACTCCTTCGAGCTCCAGGTGCCGGCGCAGCTCGTCCCGCCGCTCGCTGGTCACGGCGAAGATGTGGTAGACGTGTTCCTCCCCCTCCCGGCATTCCGGCAGTCCCAGGGGGAGGTCGGAGAGAGCATCGAGGTATATCCGGGCCAGTTCCCGGCGGCGCCGGTTCCACTCCGGGAGGCGCCTCAGCTTTATGCGCAGCAGCGCGGCCTGCAGCTCGTCCAGGCGGCTGTTGGTGCCCACCTTGCCCAGGAGGTCCCTGTCCACGCGGCCGTAATCGCGGAGGCAGCGCAGCTCCTGTGCAAGTTCTCCGCTCGAGGTGACCACCATACCGCCGTCCCCGTAGGCTCCGAGGTTCTTGGTGGGGTAGAAACTGAAACACCCCGCCGTCCCGAAGGAGCCGGTAATCCTTCCGTCGAGGGCTGCCCCGTGCGATTGTGCGCAGTCCTCCACGAGGTGCAGGCCGTGTTGCCGTGCCAGCCTGCCCAGCGCCGCCATGTCCGCCGGCCGCCCGTAAAGATGAACCGGCAGGAGGCAACGGGTGCGGTGGGTTATACGCTCCGCAACGCTGGCGGGGTCCAGTGTGAGTGTATGCGGGTCCACGTCGGCGAATACGGGCACGGCGCCCGAGAGGGTGACGGCCACTGCGGTGGGAGGGGCGGTGAAGGCGGGAAGTATGACCTCGTCTCCCTCCCCGATCCCCAGGGCACGGAGGGTGAGGATGAGGGCATCGGTGCCCGAGGCCACGCCCACGCCGTGCTCCACGCCGCAGAAGGCGGCCAGCTCCGCCTCCAGGGATTCCACCTCCGGGCCCAGTATGTGGCGGCCCCGCTGGAGAAAGGAGTTGAAGGCTCCGCAGAGCTCCTCCCGGAGCTCCCGGTCCTGGCGGGTGAGGTCCAGGAAGGGTACCCTCGTCGGCTTCAAATCGGCCTCTTCCGGATGAGTGACGGCTTTGTCTCGGAGGGGCGGAAGTAGTGTTCGCCGTGCATGCGGTAGAAGGCGATGGTCTCCTGCAACCCGGCGCGGAAATCCCAGCGAGGTTCCCAGTCCAGGGCGGCCCGCAGGCGAGATATGTCCAGCACCACGTCACCGGGCTCCACGCTGGCGCGTTCCGGTGGATAGGGGACCAGTGTCCATTCGGTTCCCGCCTCCTCGCTCACCGCCTGGGCCGCCTCGGCCACGGTGATGGATTTCCCGGAGGCCAGGTTGAGGGACATGCCCCTGCATTCCGCGTCGGCGGCGGCCAGGAGCAGGACCTCCACGGCGTCCTCCACGTAGAGGAAATCCCTGGCCTGTGTCCCGTCCCCGAAGACGCGTATCTCCTTGCCCTGCAGGCCGAGGCGGATGAACCAGTTAAGGAACCCCTGCCCGTCGTGCATCATCTGGTGGCGGGGCCCGAAGATGTTGGTGAGGCGCAGGGATAGGTAGCGGATGCGCCCCTGTTCGTGGAGGATGCGGTGGTATTCCTCCACCGCGGTCTTGTGCACCCCGTTGATGTCCACGGGGCGGAGGGGGTGGTCCTCGTCCATGGGGAGATAAAGAGGGCTGCCGTACTGGCTCCGGGATCCGGTGTAGATGACCGAGACCCCGGGGTTCAGTTCCGCGAGGGCGCACAGGAAGCGCAGCTGGCTTACGCAGTTCCTTTTGAGATCCCGCAGGGGGTGGTGAAGGGAGCCCACGTGGCTCACGCAGGCGGCGAGGTTGAAGACCACCTCCTGTTCGGGGAGATGTTCGATTACCGTGCGGGTGGCGCCGATGTCCGAGATTACCAAAGTGATCTCCTCCAGCACGCCCTCCAGGTTGTAGAGGTTCGCTCCCTGGTCAGGGAAACAGGCGTCGATGACCGTCACCCGTGAGCCCAGGCCCACCAGGCGGCGTACCAGGTTGCTCCCGATGAACCCCAGGCCCCCGGTGACCAGAACCCGGCGGTCGCGGTAAAACTCCTCCAGCCTTTGCCCGTCCCGCATGTCAGATTTCTCCCTTCCGCCACAACCGTATCCATAATGAAACATCGCCCCTCACCATGGCAAGCAGATTCCGGAAACGGAAGAACTGGCTCTTTCCTTCCCGGCGGGGCAGGTGGCGGACGGGCACCTCGGCGAACACGGCGCCCGCGGCCTGCAGGCCCTTCACCAGTTCCACGCAGATGGAGCCACCCTCGGAGCGCAAGTCGAGGCCACGGGCCAGGTCCCCGCGCATGAGACGGAAATCGCAGTCCACGTCCCGGATGGGAATCCGGAAGAGGGCGTGCACCAATCGGTTGTAAATGCTTCCCAGGACCACGCGGTACCAGGGATCGCTGCGGGATTCCTTGTATCCGTTGACCACATCGGCCGCTCCCGTCAGGGCATGGAGCTTTTTCAGATCCTCCACGTCGTACTGCCCATCGCTGTCGGTGTAGAATATCCATTTTTTGGAAGAAGTCTTTATGCCGCTGCGCAGCGCGGCGCCGTAGCCGCGGTTGCGGTCATGCCGTACCACCCTCACCTCTTGGTGGGCGGCGGCTATGGAATCGATGACCGCGCCGGATGCGTCGGAGCTCCCGTCGTCCACGATTATGACCTCGTAGTCGTCGGTCAGTTCCCGCAGCACAACGAGGGCTTTCTCCACCACCTCCCCGATGGTGGCGGAATCGTTGTAACAGGGGAAGAAGGCGCTTATGCCCCCGATGTCCGGCGCCGGGAAAGCGGCTTCAGGTCCCTCCTTCCTTCGCTCACGGGCCCGCTCCGAGCGCAGGGAGAGGGCCAGGAGGACGATGAGGGCGGCCAGCGAAAGGAGGCTGATCGTCCCACCGGCGAGAAGTCCCGGCGCCCGGTAGCGCAGGGAGACGACATGCTCCCCCGCCGGGAGATAGAGGGCGGTCAGGAACCCGAAGGCGGAGAAGAGGGGGCGTTCCTCCCCGTCGATTTCTGCCTTCCAGCCGGGCAGGTAATCCTGGTTGAGCACCAAAACCGAATCCCCGGCTCCCGAAGTGCGGAGGAGCAGCTCGTCACCGTCTCTCCGCAGGACCTCGACCAACGTCCCTTCTTCCGTCTCGGAGATGTCCTCTATCCTCCTCCTGGTCTCGGGGTCCACCTCGGGGCTGCAGAGGATAACCTCCCCCTCGCGGTATCCCTCGCCGTAGGCCAGGTCCACGGCGGCCTTCCAGTCGTCCACCCACCTCACCTCTTGGGCGGCGAAGGCGGGAGGGGCGTATTCGTCCATTCGGTAGGCGGCGTACCTCCCGTCGGAGTAAAGTGGGGTCCATGGCGAGAGGGGCACGGCCCTGCCGTCCTCGTCCACCAGGCTGAGGGCGGCAAGGCGGCTTCCCCGCAAACCGTCCGAGCAGAGGGCGAAGACCGTGAGGCGGTCGGTCTGGTGCAGTCGCAGGGGGACCCTTATCTCCAGGGCCTCTCGCCCGTCCCCGTAACCCGGGGAGCGGAACCTAACCCTCTGGAAGCCCACCGGTCCCTGGTCGTACATCACGGAGAGGAAGTACTCCTCCTCCCCGGTGTCCTTTTCCAGTATCAGGAGGGGCAGGTCCTGGAGTCGTCCTCCCCGGCGGGCCTGGATCTTCAGGCAGACGGTACCCCGGGATTCCAGGTCCACAATGGGCCCGTCCAGCAGCAGCCGGAGCTCCCTTCCCTTGACCGTGGTATCCACCTGGTAAATTACCCCTCCCGCCCAGGCGGGGAAGGTGAAGGGGAATCCCAGGTCGTATGCCGTTCCCCGCACCCTCACCAGGTTGGAGAAGAGCACCTTCACGCCGGTCAGGGCCAGGGCCCCCTCCCGGGGTTCCGTCTGGAGGAGCCCCAGAAGGCGGTCCAACCTGGCGGGGGGGATGGTGGAGAAGCCGAAGGCGTCCTCCACCCCGTAGGGGAGGAGCTGGTTGGGGGCCAGGGCGAACTCGCCCCGCTTCACTCCCGGCTCCCCCAGCAAGGCCGCCCTGCCCCCGGCGCTCTCCTCCTCCAGGACTTCCACCACCAGCGGTCTGTACTCGGCGCGGTTGCGGGGGACCGGCTTGAGGACCAGGCCGGCGACATAGAAGACGTCCAGCACGGCCAGGACGACCACCAGTGCGGTCACCGTCCTCCTGGATACCTGACTCCTTCTCGGATAAGCCATCAAAAAGGCGAAGAACGCCAGGAGGCCGAGAGGGATGGCGACTTCCGTGTGGGGGGAGGAGAAATAGACGGCCAAACCTTCCAGGACCTGGGAGGCGGGGATCTTGACGCCAGAGAGGAGCGGGCCGCTGACCGCAGCGGCGAAGTCGCGGAAATGCAGGAAGTCGGTGCGGTAGAGGGTCACGAGGACGGCGAGGATGGCCCCGGATACGACCGCGAAGACGAGCCAGCCCTTGCGCAGGCTACGTTGCCGGCGCGACTCCAGCTCCCCCTCCCTCCAGCGGTCGAAGCCCATGGCCCCCAGGATAAGGAGGCAGAGGTTGGTCACCAGGAAAAAGCGGCCCGGGCCCTTGAGCACGTGAAAGCCCGGGAGGTGGCGCAGGATGGGCCATAGCAACCCCTGGTTGCCGAGGCTCAGAAGCAACGAGGCCGCCCCCGCCCAAAAGAGGAAGGTGGCCGGCCAGCGGCGGGGCCTCATCAGGGCCGCGGGAGCGAAGAGGAGAGGAAGAATCCCTATATAGATATAGGTCTCCTCGAAGGTCCAGGCCCCGAGATAACCGCTCTGGGCCAGGCCCCTTCCGAAGGCCCGCGGGAAGAAGGCGCCCGCCAGCTGGAGTACGGGAAGGTTGCCCACGTTGGAAAGGGAGGAGGAGAGGCCGCCCGCCCGGTAAGAGTTGTTCACCAGGTGATAGCTGGGGAGGTTCTGCGCCATCCCCAGTCCGAGGCCCAGGGCGACGGAACCGGCCCAGGGAGCCAAGGCCTTCAGGCGGGAGTGCCGGGATGAGACCTCGGGGTGGGAAAGGAGGTAAAAGAAAGAAAGGAGGATCTCGATCAGGGGTATCATGAGGAACCCGCTCAGGAACTGGATTCCCAGGACTCCCCCGGCGAAGAGGTGGAAAGATAGCCGGTCCTCCCGGAGGGCTTTTTCCAAAAGGTAGAGGAAGAGCGGCACCCAAGCCGTGGTGGCCACCACGTTGGGATGCACAAGGTGGGCGAGAAAGAAACCCGAGAGCATGAAAGGGCCGGCAGCGAAACAGGAAGCGGGACGGCCCAGCCGGAGGAGGCGGCAGTAGAGGTACAGGAAACACCCGCCCAGGAGGTAGTGGAGGACCAGGAAATAATTGAATCCGGCCGTGGTGGGGAGGAGCATGAACAACGTACCAGGGGGATAGAAGATGCCCATCTCGCTGTCGGCGAAGAGGGGGAACCCGCAGTAGATGCCGGGGCACCAGAAGGTGAAGTGGCCGCTGCGCAGGAGCCTGGAGAGGTATTCCCAGTTGGGCAGGTAATAGTTCCTGATGTCCGAGATCCAGGGGACCTTCTGCAGGAGGAGGAGATGGCGGAAGAAGAGGAAAGCGGTGGCCGCGAGGAGGAGAAAGGGCCAGACCCTCCTCTCCTCCTTCCCCCCGATGACCCTTATCCCCTTGTCCATCTCCAGCCCGGCATATCCCTATCCCCTTCCTCGGGGCGTTCATGAAACGCAGGGTTCTTGACCGAACCGCGGCGCGAGGCGGGCAATCCCTGCATTCGAAAAAGGTTCAGGGAAAACGAACGCGCACCTCTTACCCTTTCCTCCCAGAGGGCGAGGGCCGGGGCGCCCGGATCCCTGTGTGTTCGCGAGCCCGCTCTGCCTCCGGAACACGGTTCGAGCATAAAAATATACTTCACCCGCCTCGAGGACAAGCGCTCGCACGGGCCTGCGTCGTTTCCGCCCGGCCTCATGCGGTCTGCGCCGGGACCGTGGGGGGAGGATGGAGACCCTTCTTGAAGGTCGAAGCCCCACCGGAGAGGCGCACCTCCATGCCGGGTCCGTCAACCTTGGGACAACCCTCCAGATGCGGGCTCTTACCGGTTGCCGCCCCGAGGAATACCTCCGCCTGGCCTCGGACCATGGGAAGGTTGTACACGTCTCTCATCTCCGGTGCCGCACCCTCACCGGGGTTGAAGTCCAACCGGATGATCCTCCCCAACCCCGGCACGGCGCAATTGGAGGCTATGAGACGCAGGAAATCACCGGACTCGGGCTCTTTACCAGTAAGTGCCGTCAGTCTGTGTATGAGCCCCCGGGTGTAGTGAGCGGAGTGCTTGCGCTTGCCCCCATCACCAGGCGCGAGATGCCATAACCCATGCGCTCGGACAGAGACTCGACCAGGTACACGGTCTCGCCGGCGTCGACTAACATGCCCCTGAGCCCTTTTTCATACCTGCTGACGATGGTTACGTTGGGCCTCCGGACTTTTGCCTTTCCTAAGCCCCCCGCAAGGCCGCAGTCCTCGCAGCACATCCCCACCTCCCTATATGTTGCAGTCCGTGCTTCGCGTGACGACCTATGGACCAAACAGAATTTCCAAGTTGTTCGGTTATCCCATGCCCCCATCCTTCAGGGCTTTCTTTTTGGCCTCAGAGCCCCTTCCTCCGGGGAGCAAAAGTGAGCCGAAGTCTCCGTTGCCTTCTTCAAGAGAACCTCGGTTCGTATGGGCTACGCGCCGTAGGACTAACCCCCGCGTACGTTCAAGGGTAGAAGGATCGACGTGGTCAATGGGTGGAATTCCGGTATTCAATCCGAACCCGGGAGATGATATCGCATCCGTCCGGCAACGTGTGGGCTAATGGGCGGTGAGTCCCGAGAGGTGCTGCATCCATATCACGGGCCCCTCAAAGGATGATGGGACAGAACTTCCTCATGCCATCCCGGCAAGACAAGGGAAAGATGCAGGATGGCGTTGCTCTATGGGGCAGGAGCTCGGGTTTTGGAGAAGATTTGATGGGTTGCTCTCTCACCCTGGCGGGACCGATAGGCGGGTCGGGAGGACGCGGGGAGTGACTTTCCAAGGTTCGACCTGAAAGAAGCGGGGCGACATACGGCCCGGGAGACGATGAAGGTCATGGTGACCATGTATCGTATCGGTATGCGTTTTCGGGCAGAAAAAGGTCGATAGACCACCCTATCGTCCTGACAAAACAAGAGAGACGGAAGAGCAAGAAGGCGATCTCTCATGCTGAACGCGATCTCTCATGCTGAACGATGTCATGCACCGTCTGGCGGAAGGGAAGAGAGTCCCGGAACGGGTCATTGTCCCGAGAGGTCCGGGAGATTAGAATGAAGTCGAAAGGAAGGTGATGGTCATGCCCTTCTACGAGTACAAGTGCGGTGATTGTGGCGAGACCTTCGAATATTTCGCCCGCAGCATGTCCGATGCGGCCGAGTGTTGTTCCCGCTGCGGGAGCAGGGAAATAAAGAAGCTCTTCTCCTCCTTCGGGTTCAAGAGCGGCTCCGCGTCTTCCGGCGATTTCCGTTCCTCGGCCTCCTCTTCCGGATGTTCCTCCTGTACCGCCACCAGCTGCTCCTCCTGTAGGCCGTAGGGCTGCGGGCCCCAGTCGGGAGTGCGGTCTTTTCAGTCTCTCCGGCGGGGAGGGAACCAGAATATATGAGCAACGTCGTGCCTCCTTCCTCCGATGGGGCCTGCCGGGGTAGCGAGAAATAGCGCAGGAGCGCGGCACGGACGGATGTATATTTCCCAAGTTTCCCAAAGGTGGCGCCACTCCTTCGGCTGCGGCAAGCGGGCAGTGCTACTGGATCGGGACATCCAAGGCCCCCCGCTCGTGTCCATAAAAGGCTCGAGAAAGAGGGGTGTTGTAGAGTGAAACTTGCGTCATGTGATAAGGGCGTTGCCTTCTCGGAAACGGTGGCTCCGAATGGCGCACCGTAGTCTCGGCATCCATGGACCTTAGCCGTTCCGGGGCCATGCGCGCCAGCCGGGGTTGTAAAAAGAGGGCCGCGGGTTATTGAATATATGTGGCCCCGGATGACGGACGCACACCGTGCCCGCCGGGCATGACGAGGCGCTATGACCCTTGACCAACGGTCGGGAGGTGGAAATGGGGGACTGGAGAGAGGCGAAGACCCTGGAGGAGCTCTTCGAGGCCATTAGAGACTGCATGGCCTGTCCCCTGGGGAGGACGCGCACCAACCTGGTGCTGGGGAGCGGGAACCCGGAAGCGGAGATCATGTTCGTCGGCGAGGCGCCCGGTTTCCACGAGGATCGCCAGGGGATTCCCTTCGTGGGCCCAGCGGGCCAGTTCCTGGACCAGCTGCTGCGATCCATAGGTCTGCAGCGTTCCCAGGTATACATCGCCAATACCCTGAAGTGCCGCCCCCCGGAGAACCGAGACCCGCTGCCCGAGGAGCTTTCCGCCTGCACCCCCTACCTCTTCAAGCAGATAGAGATAATCAGGCCCCGCATCATCTGCACGCTGGGCAACCACGCCACGAAGACTCTCCTGCGCACCGCTTCGGGCATATCCCAGCTCCACGGCAGGCTCATCCGCAAGGGTGGGCTGGCCTACGTGCCCCTCTTCCATCCCGCCGCCGCCCTGCACAAGCCTCCCCTCAAGACCGTCCTGGTGGAGGATTTCCAGAGGCTGAAGGAACACTTGGACGCGGAGAGGGTGCGTTGGGCGGCCGGTGAGGAGCCCGTGGAGGAGACCCTCCCGGCGGCCTCGGACGAACAGCCGGAGCAAATGGGCCTCTTCTAGAGGGGCATGGGTCGGACCGGCGTCATGTATGAAAATCGGGAAACCGCGGGCTCACCGTGGACCTTCCTCACGCGAGGCGAGGGGGAGACCCGGGAGCTGGCCTCCCGCCTGGCGCGACTCCTCCGGCCTGGAGACGTCATCCTCCTTGTCGGCGAGCTGGGGAGCGGAAAGACCACCTTCGTCAAGGGCCTCGCCGAGGGCCTGGGGGTGAGGGAGAGGGTGATCAGCCCCACCTTCACCTTGCACAGGGAATACCAGGGCCGCCTCCCACTCCATCATCTCGACGCTTACCGGCTGCGGGGCGCGCGGGACCTAAGCGAACTCGGCGTGGAGGAGCTCCTGGAGGGTGAAGGGGTGGTGGCCGTGGAGTGGGGAGAGCGGGCCAGGGAGCTGTTCGGGCACGAATACCTGGAAGTGAACCTGTCCTACGGAGGAGAAGACAACGAGAGAGTCATCCGCCTCTTCCCCGGGGGAGGGACATGGATGGAGAGGTTGGGAGCGCTTGGGGAGGACGCCCATGGAGGATAAGCGATCCTGGCTTCTGGCCGTGGAGCTCGCCGGGCCGCAAGGGTTGTTGGCTCTCGAAGGCCCGGGAGGGTTGTTCCACAATTCCTGGGAGGGAGGGGAGCGGTCGAAGCGGCTCTTCGTCGCCGCCGGCGAGCTGCTGCGCCGGGCGGGGATCGGGCCGCATGACCTGGGTCTTGTGGGGGTGGGCAAAGGGCCAGGGTCCTTCACCGGGATCCGCATGGGAGTGATGGCCGCCAAAGCGCTGGCCGAGGTGCTGGGGATACCCCTTGTGGCTCCGGACAGCCTGGCGGCGGTCGCCGTGGGGCCGGAAGGGGCGGAGAGGGTGGCGGTGGCTTTGGATGCCCGGAGGGGTGAGCTTTACGTGGCCCTCTTCATGATGGAGGGAAACGGCGTTTTTGGCTTCCCGCAGAGGCTTGAGGGCCCCCTGGTATGCGCTCCAGAGGAGACGGCCCGCCTGCTGCGGGAATGGACGTCCGGGCTCGCCGGGGAACTCCTCCTGGTGGGGAGCGGAGTGGACGCCTACCCGGACATCTGGCCCCCGGAAGCGCGCCGTGCGGAGAGGCGGGGGCCGGACCCGGCGGGGTTTGTGTGGCTGTGCCGGCAACTCCATATGCGGGGCGAGTTGGAGGATCACCTCTCCCTCAAGCCACTTTACCTCAGGCGGCCGGAAGTGGGGAAGGTGAGCTATGCCTGAGGATACGCGCCTTCCCGAGCTGGTCATAAGGCGCATGTCGCCGGAGGACCTTCCCGAGGTCATGGAATTGGAGAGAAGGGCCTTCTCCGCTCCCTGGACGGAGGAGATGTACCGGCGGGAGATGGAGAAATGGGAAGGGTGTTATCTGGTGGCCCGCAGCGGCGGGGAGCTGGCGGGTTACGGGGGAGCGCTGCTCATCCTCGATGAAGCGCACGTCATGACCCTCGCCGTCCGCGAGGACCTTCGCCGCAGGGGTATAGGGGCCAGGCTGCTTCTGGAGCTGGTCCGCAGGGCGGAGAGGATGGGCGCGCGTTTCCTGACCCTGGAGGTGCGCAAGTCCAACCGTCCCGCCATAGAGCTCTACACCCGGTTCGGCTTCCAGGTCATGGGGGAGCGGAGGCAGTATTACCTGGACAACCTGGAGGACGCGCTCATCATGTGGACGGAGGACATAACCTCTCCTGAGTACAGGAAAAGACTAGAAGAACTGGAGAGAAGGTACGGAGCGGTCTAGGATGGGCACGGGGTTTATCCTAGGCATAGAGACCTCCTGCGACGAGACCTCGGCGGCGGTCGTGGAACGCGGGGGCCGGATGCTTTCCCTTGTCACTTCCTCCCAGGCCCGTCTGCACCGCAAGTACGGTGGCGTGGTACCGGAGGTGGCCGGGAGGGCCCACCTTGAGGCCCTCCTGCCGGTCATCCGTGAGGCACTCTCCCAGGCGGGGATCGGCTACCGGGACCTGGAAGGGGTGGCGGTCACCCGGGGGCCGGGGCTTATCGGTTCCCTCCTGGTGGGGCTCACCGCGGCCAAGGCCATATGCTTCGCCCTTGGCCTGCCCCTCCTGGCTGTGAACCACCTGGAGGCGCATATCTACGCCAACTTCATGCATTTCCCGGAGCTTGAGCCACCTCTCCTCTCTTTCGTCGTCTCCGGTGGGCACACCCTCCTGGTGCACATGCCGGCACACCGGCGTTACCGGGTACTGGGGGAGACACTGGACGACGCGGCCGGAGAGGCCTACGACAAGATCGCCAGGTTCCTCGGGCTGGGCTATCCGGGGGGCCCGGAGATCGACCGCCTCTCGGGGAAAGGCAACCCGCAGGCCGTCCCCTTTCCCCGCGCCCTCCTTCACGACGGTACTTATAATTTCTCGCTCTCGGGGCTGAAGACGGCGGTCATCAACTACGTGCGCAGGATGCGGGAGGAGGGGAAGGAGGTGTGCGTGGAGGACGTGGCCGCCTCCTTCCAAGCCGCGGTGGTGGAGGTCCAGGTACACAAGATCGTGCGGGCGGTGGAGGAGACAGGGGTCAGGAAGGTGGCCCTGGCCGGGGGCGTGGCCGCCAACCGTTACCTGCGTTCCAAGCTCGGGGAGGCCCTTGGGGAAAAAGGGGCGGAGCTCTATTATCCGCCGGGCTACCTGTGTGCGGACAACGCGGCCATGGTGGCCTATCTGGGATGGCTGATGCTCGAGGAAGGCGACGTCGTACCCCTTGACGTGGACGCCGCGGCCTCACTTCCCCTTCCCGAGACACAGGAGGCATGAAGGAAGACGGAAGGGATGCCCCTCCCTTTCGGGACCCTTCAGGGAAGTACCCGGCCTGCGCGTGATTCCGGGGATGATTTCCCTGTCCCCAACCTCCCGTGGAAGGGGTGGAACCCTTGCCCCTTTCCTCCGTTCTCGCAGGGATCGGTTAAAAATGTGATTTCAAACCCCTTGATTTCGCCTCGCCTTTATATTATCCTCTCTTTAGCACTCTCGAGAGTAGAGTGCTAACAGTTCAAGACTCCGAGTGATAACACTCTATTCCCGGGAGTGCCAGCGAGGGTTTCGACCTGTCCCGGAAGGCAAGGCAGGGTCGGGTTGGAGAAAAGAGGATAGGAGGGATGTGTAGATGAAGCTGAAGCCGCTGGGTGATCGGGTGCTGGTGAAGCCGGGCGAGAGCGAGGAGCGCACCAAGTCCGGCCTGGTGATACCCGACACCGCCAAGGAGAAGCCCCAGGAAGGAGAGGTCATCGCCGTCGGACCGGGTCGCTGGGAGGACGGCAAGTACGTCCCCCTGGAGGTGAAGGTGGGCGACACCATCATCTACTCCAAGTACGGGGGGACGGAGGTGAAGATCGAGGGTGAGGAATACCTCATCCTCAGCGAACGCGACATCCTCGCCGTGGTGGAGAAGTAAGGCCGCGAGGAAACCTTGACAATCCCTAAAGGAGGAGTGGATAGAGATGGCCAAGGAAATAAGGTACGACGAGGAAGCGCGCCGCTTGCTCGAGGAAGGCGTCAACAAGCTGGCCAACACGGTCAAGGTGACCCTGGGGCCCAAGGGACGCAACGTGGTCCTGGAGAAGAAGTTCGGAGCCCCGGTGATCACCAATGACGGGGTGACCATCGCTCGCGAGATCGAGGTCGAGGACGTCTGGGAGAACTGCGGCGTGCAGTTGGCCAAGGAAGTGGCCACCAAGACCAACGACGTGGCCGGCGACGGGACCACCACAGCCACCGTGCTGGCCCAGGCCATGGTACGCGAGGGCTTGCGCAACGTGGCCGCCGGCGCCAACCCCATGGCCCTGAAGAGGGGCATTGACAAGGCCGTGGACATGGTGGTTAACGCCATCAAGGACATGGCCAAGGAAGTGGAGACCAAGGACGAGATCTCCCGGGTGGCGGCCATCTCCGCCGATTCCGAGGAGGTGGGCCAGATCATCGCCGACGCCATGGACAAGGTGGGCAAGGACGGCGTGATCACCGTGGAGGAGTCCCAGACCTTCGGCATGAGCTTCGAGGTCGTGGAGGGCATGCAGTTCGACAAGGGATACCTCTCCCCCTACATGGTCACCGACCCGGAGCGCATGGAGGCCGTCCTGGACGACCCCTACATCCTCATCGCCAACCAGAAGATCAGCGCCATAGCCGACCTGCTGCCGGTGCTGGAGAAAGTCATGCAGGCCGGTAAGCCGCTCCTGGTCATCGCCGAGGACGTGGAGGGAGAGGCCCTGGCCACCCTGGTGGTGAACAAGATACGCGGCACCTTCCAGTCCGTGGCCGTAAAGGCCCCCGGTTTCGGCGACCGGCGCAAGGCCATGCTGCAGGACATCGCCATCGTCACCGGCGGCCAGAGCATCAGCGAGGAGCTGGGCATCAAGCTGGAGAACGTCACCCTGGACATGCTGGGCAGGGCCCGCCAGGTGAAGGTGACCAAGGAGGACACCATCATCGTCGAGGGCCAAGGCGACCCTGAGGCCATCAAGGGACGCATCAACCAGATCAAGGCGGAGATCGAGAAGTCGGACTCGGAGTTCGACCGCGAGAAGCTGCAGGAGCGCCTGGCCAAGCTCTCCGGCGGCGTGGCGGTGATCAAGGTCGGTGCCGCCACCGAGGTGGAGCTCAAGGAGAAGAAGCACCGCATCGAGGATGCCCTCTCGGCGACCAAGGCCGCCGTGGAGGAGGGTATCGTTCCCGGCGGCGGCGTGATCCTGGTCAACGCCATTGAGGCCATCAAGACCGATGAGCTGGAGGGCGACGAGAAGGTGGGCGCGGAGATCGTCAAGCGCGCCCTGGAGGAGCCCCTGCGGCAGATCGCCAACAACGCGGGCGCCGAGGGTTCCGTGGTGGTGGAGAAGGTGAAGACCCTCCCCAAGGGCCACGGCTTCAACGCCCTGACCGGCGAGTACGTGGACATGATGAAGGAGGGGATCATCGACCCCGCCAAGGTGACCCGTTCGGCGCTGCAGAACGCGGCCTCCATCGCCGGGCTCCTGCTGACCACCGAGGCGGTGGTTGCGGAGAAGCCGGAGGAGGAGAAGGCCGGTGCGGGCGGCATGCCGCCGGGGATGATGTAATAGACTGGAGGACCAAAAGGGAGGGGCTCCGCCCCTCCCTTTTTTATTCCCTCCCTTAATAAAGAGAGGGGCCGGAGGGTAGCGGTCCCGCTCGCCTCCCCGCACCTCTCCGGATGCAAGATGCGGGGAAGAGGAGAGCTCGCGGCGACCGACCCGTCCGGCCCCGGGCTGGACGGAGATCCCACCGGCCGCTTTTCCGCAGCATCTTCTCGGGGGCCGGAGGGTAACGGTCCCGCTCGCCTCCCCGAGGTCTCTCCTGGAGATGGTGCCTGGGTGAGGAGAGCTCGCGGCGACCGACCCGTCCGGCCCCGGGTGTCCTGAACGATGCGTTATGAGCTGGGTGCGAGGGGACGAGGGCACGGGAAATAGACCCGTTTCCGCGGGGGATGGAGGCTTAAGAGAAGCGTGCCTTGACACTTGGGGGAAGGAGTATACTAATGAATATCTAATATATTTGGAAAGCCGCCCGGAGGGCGGCGGAGCGGAATCGGTCCGACCCGGTCAGAAGAGGAAATACCCATTGATTGAAGCGCTTTTCATAAGCCTACCCGGTGGACCGCCGGCCGAACGGAGGTGGACATGGAG